>NZ_JCACVY010000205.1:0-7324 GCF_058833935.1 Roseomonas sp. TS2
GCGCCGGATCATCCGCCCCATGCGCCATGCCTTGCTCGCCCTGCTCGTCCTCGCCCTGCCGGCCGCCGCGCGGGCGGAGACGGCCTATTCCCTTGGCAATGGCGCGGTTCGGCTGACGCCGACCCTGCAGTTCGACGCCGATGCGGGGAGCTATTTCGGCCAGAACCGGCCCGGCGGATTCCGCCCCGGCGCCAATCTGCGGCGCGGCTATCTGGGCTTCGAGGCCAGCGTTGGCGAAGATGTGACCTTCGCCTTCGCCTGGGATCTCGGCGGCGACCCGAACGACCACAGCGACCTCTACGAGGCCTGGGTGGGCTATTCGGGGCTCGGCATCGGCACGCTGCGGGTGGGTGCCTACGAGCCGCGCCACATGCTGGAGGAGGCCAGCAGCTCGCGCGACCTGCTGTTCATGGAATCCGCCGCCGCCACCAACCTCGCCTCCGGCCTGGCCTCGGGCGATACGCGCCTCGCCATCGGCCTTGAGGCGAATGGCGAGCGGTGGACCGCCTCCGGCTACGTCACCGGCGGCCTCGCCTCGCAGCCCAACAGCTGGGGGCAGCGCGGGCTCGTCGGGCGGGTGACGGCGCTGCTGCCCACGCCCGAGGGGCTCGTGGCGCAGCTCGGCGTGAACGGCGCCTACCAGTTCCGCCCCGGCGACAAGAGCGACCCGCAGAGCATCGCCCTGTCCGACTATCCGGAACTGCGGCTGAGCGGGCGGCAGCTGCTGGACACGGATGCGGTGCGTGCCAGCAATGCCTGGGCGGTGGGCCCGAGCTTCTCGGCCGGCCTCGGCCGCTTCTACGCCCAGGCGGAATACCAGCGCATCGGCGTCGAGACGGAGGAGAGCGGCGGCCGGCAGGTCCAGGCCTGGTACCTGGCCGGGGCCTACACCTTGCTCGGCCAGCCACGCCGGCACGATGCCGAGGACGGCACCTGGAAGCGCCCGACCCCGGAGGCGGACAGCGCCTGGGGCGCCTGGGAGCTGGCCGGCCGCTACAGCGCCGCCGAGCTGCGGAATGGCCCGGTGCTGCGCGGCGGCGCCCAGCGCATCTGGACGGCCGGCCTCAACTGGTACCTCACCGAGACCCTGGCGGTGATGCTGAACTACCAGAACGGCATCCTGCGGCTGGATGAGGAGAACCGCCGCTTCCAGGCCATCGGCCTGCGCCTGAGCTTCTCGCTGTAGGCGGCAGGGGGCGCCGCGCGCCCCCGCCGGGGTTCCGCCCTAGGCGCCGCCCCGCGCCGCCCGCAGCCGGACCACCGCCCGCTCCCGCCCGATCACCGGCAGGAAGAGCTTCAGCTCCGGCCCGTGCTCGGCACCCGTCAGCGCCCGGCGCAGCGGCAGGAACAGGGCCTTGCCCTTGCGCCCCGTGGCGGCGCCGAGGGCGCGGGTCCAGGCGCTCCAGCTTTCCTCGTTCCAGGGCTCGGGCGGCAGCGTCTCCAGCGCGGCGCCGAGGAACTCCGCCTCCTCCGGCTGCGGCGCCGGCGCGATCTCGCCGCGCGCCACCTCCCACCAGTCCCGCGCCTCGCCCAGCAGGTCGAGATTGCCGCGGATGGCGAGCCAGAAGGCCTCGTCGGCGCCTTCGGGCAGGCGGTCCCGCACCGTGGCGAAGTCCAGCCCGTGCAGGTGGCGGCGGTTCAGCGCCAGCAGTTGCGTCGGGTCGAAGCGCGCCGTGCTGCGCGACATGTTGGCGAGGGCGAAGCCCGGCGCCAGCGCCGCCGGCGGCGCCGCCACCGGGTCCTGCGAGGAGCCGAGCGCCGCGAGATAGCCGACCAGCGCCACCGGCTCGATGCCGTCCCGCCGCAATTGCCGCAGCCCCATGGAGTTCAGCCGCTTGGAGAGCGGCCCGCCATCGGCATCGGTCAGCAGCGGCAGGTGCGCGAAGCGGATGGCGCCCGGCCTGCCCTGCGGGCGGCCGCCCAGCGCCTCGAGGATGTCGATCTGCACGCCGGTGTTGGTGACGTGGTCCTCGCCGCGCACGATGTCGGTGACGCCCGTCTCCAGGTCGTCCACCACCGAGGTGAAGGTGTAGAGGAAGGAGCCGTCGGCGCGGATCAGCACGGGGTCGGAGATGGGCGGCAGCTTCACCTGGCGGCGGCCCAGCACGCCGTCCTGCCACTCCACCGTGCGGGTGGCCAGCCTGAAGCGCCAGTAGGGCTTCTTGCCGTTGTCCAGCGCGCGTTGCAGCTGCTCGGCCGTCATCTTCAGCGCGGCGCGGTCATAGACCGGCGGGCGGCCCTGCTTCTGGCGCTGGTCGCGCTTGAAGCGCAGCTCCTCCTCGCTCTCCAGGCAGGGGTAGAGGTGGCCACTCTTCTTCAGTTTCTCCGCCGCCAGCTCATAGCGGTCGAGCCGGTCGGACTGGCGGAAGCTCTCGTCCCAGTCGAGGCCCAGCCAGCGCAGGTCCTCCTCGATGCCGGCGGCATATTCCGGCTTGCTGCGCTCGGTGTCCGTGTCGTCGAAGCGCAGCACGAAGCGGCCGCCATGGCGGCGGGCCAGCAGCCAGTTGGCCACCGCCACACGGGCATTGCCGACATGCAGGTAGCCGGTGGGGCTGGGCGCGAAACGGAGCTTCATCCCTCTTCCCCCTCCCCGTCCGCATCCGCGTCATCCTCGAGCCGGCGGGGGTCGAGGATGCGCCAGTTGCGCTCCTCCGGGTCGCGGCTCGGCGTGGCGGCGAAGTCGCGGATCTCGGCGCCGCTGGTCCAGCCCTGCGCCTCGGCGCCCGTCACCTCGGCATCCTCGCCGAAGGCGAACCAGGCGGCCAGCACCTCGTCCGGCGTCAGGCCGGGGGCGCGGCAGCGCTCGATGCTGTCGCGCACATAGCGGCGGGCGAAGCCGTTGGCCTGCAGCAGGGTCGGGAAGTTGCGGACGATCTCCACCGGCTCGGCGCCGTTGCCGCCCGAAAGGTCGCGGATCACCACGCTGAAGCCGCCCTTGGGGGCGAAGATGGTGTCGTCGAAATCGCCGCTCATCGGTTGCCGCTCATGCAGATAGGGCTCGTCATTCCGTGGTCGCGTGGGTGAAGCCATGGCCGATGGGGTCGCGGCCGAAGCCGTGGCGGCTGAGGCGGGGCCCCTCCGGCGCGCGGCGGCGGGAGCCGGCCGCCCCGGCCATGCGGCGCCAGAGTTCCGGCACCTCTCCGGGGTCGTATCCCCCGGCGGCCAGCGCGTCCACACCCTTGTGCTCTTCCAGCAGGCCGCGCAGCAGCCCCTCGGTGCCGGCATCGCCCGGCGGGGCGGGCAGCCCGTGGGCGACCGCCAGGGCCGCCAGCTCGGTCCGGAACAGGTCGCGCAGCGGCGCGAAGTGGCCGGCGCGGTGGCCCTCGCCCAGGGCGAGCGCGGTCTTGTCGGCGGCGTTCACCAGCAGGGCGCGGCGCGCCTCCGCCTCGGCCCAGAGCGCGGCCTCGCGGGCATGGCCCGCCTCGGCGCCCGCCGCGCCCGCCTGCCACACCGGCAGCGGCGCGGCCAGGGCGGCGCACAGCGCGGCCGCCTCGCCCTGCGCCGGATCGACCAGCACGCCGGAGAAGCCGCCCCGCGCCACCGCCTCGGCCAAAGCGAAGGCCAAAGCGCGCCACAGCCGCGCCGGCTCCGCCTCCAGCGGCGGCAGGGGCTGCGGGGCGCAGGCCCAGCCCTGCGGGCCGGCGCGCCATTCGGTCAGCCAGAGCCCGTTCGCCGCCTCCGGCCAGCGCGCGGCCAGGGCACAATCGGCGTTCAGCGCGAAACCGCCGCCGGGCCAGATCGCCTCGCCCTGGGCGGCATGCAGGTTCAGCGCCAGCAGCGGCAGGCCGGTCTCCACCACGCGCGGCACGGCGCGGTCGATGGCGCGGTCGGCCGGCTCGCGGCGGAAGGGGGTGGCGGAGAGCGAGACCAGCAGCTCCGCCCCCGTCTCGGCCAGCGTCTCGGGCACGGCGGGGTCGTCGAGGTCGGCGCCGGCCATCAGGCCGAGGCGCAGGCCGCGGAAGGCCACCGGGCCGGGCGACGGGCCCGGGGCGAAGACGCCACCCTGCGCCGCCGAAAGCCGGTGACAGGCGCGGCGGGCGACGACGCGCCCCCCCTCCAGCAGCGCCAGCCCCTCATGCAGCACCGCGCCCTCCGCCCAGGGCAGGCCGACCACCAACCCCGGCCCGCCATCCGCCGTGGCGGCGGTGAGGCGCGCCAGCGCCGCCTCGCAGGCGGCGCGGAAATCGGGGAAGCAGGCCAGGGCGGCGGCGGGCGCGCCGCTCAGCGAGGCCAGCGGTGCGAGCAGCAGCGCGGCGCCCTGGCGGGCAGCCCCGGCGCGGGCTTCCAGCAGGGCGTCGGCGTTCGCCGCGACCGCGCCCAGGCGCGGGCGGGGCGCGGCCAGGGCGATGCGCATTGCCTCCGCCACGGCTCAGCGCCCTCCGACGAGCACGCCGAGCGCCATGCCCGCCGAGACCATGGCGACGCCGGCCAGCCCGGCCAGGCCCAGCGGCTCGCCCAGCAGCGGCCAGGCGGCCAGGGCGGCGAGCGCGGGGGTGAGCGCGGTGATGGTGGTGGTCAGCCCGCCGCCCAGCGCCACCACGGCGCGGGTGAACAGGAAGCCCGCCACCACCACGGCGATGAAGCCCTGGTAGAAGAACTGGAAGCCGATCGCCCCCGGCGACGCCGTGCCGAGGCTGGAGGGCAGCACCAGCCACCACACCGGCAGGTAGAGCAGCGGCGGGTAGAGTGCGAGCACCGTGGTGGCGGTGATGGCCGAGACGCCCCAGCGGCGGATCAGCACGGTGAAGCTCGCCCAGGAGAAGCAGCCGAGCAGGAAGATCAGGTCGCCCCGCCAGGCGCCGGGATAGGTGCCGAAGGTGTCCGAGGCCAGCAGCCCGATGCCCAGCGCCACCACGCCGAGCGAGAGGGCGCGGCCGCGCGAGAAGCGCTCGCCCAGGAACAGCGCCGCCAGCAGCGCCGTGGCGAAGGGCAGCAGCCCGGTCATGATGACGCCGCCATGCGCGGCGGGGGCGAAGCTGAAGCCCCAATAGGCGGCGAGCGGGAAGCCGAAGGCGGCGCCCGCCATCAGCCCGAGCGCGCGCCGCCAGGGCAGGCGCGGCCAGCCGAAGCGCGCCACCAGCGCCAGCCCCGCCAGCAGCGAGCCGGCATAGCGCAGCGCGCCGACATCCCAGGGCGTGAAGGCCTGGCGGGCGGATGAAGCCGCGCCCGGGGCGCCCATGCTGCGGCGCGATGAAAATCCGCCGGTACCCCGCCAGACTCGGGCCAAGCCCCTTGCGACGGCATTTGAGCCCGCGATATGCAAGCCTTTGTGGTGTGGGCATCTGGCTTCACCCAAGACCTGGGTGGCCCTGTCCCCCGATAGGGAAGGAGGTGCCGCGATGTCCGGCTTGCAAACCGCCGACCGCGACCGTTCCGCCAATCCGCTCGACGTGCTGGAACAGATCGTCGCCGCCAATGAGTGGGTGTTCGAGCGCCGCTCCGATGGCGAGATGGCCGTTGAGGCACCGGGGAAGTGGTGCGACTATGGCCTGTTCTTCTCCTGGTCGCAGGAGATCAGCGCCATGCATTTCACCTGCGCCTTCGACCTGAAGGTCCCGTCCAACCGGCGCGGCCCGCTCTACGAGCTGCTGGCGCTCGCCAACGAGAAGCTCTGGATCGGCCATTTCGGCATCGACAGCGAGGATGGCGCGCCGGTCTACCGCCATGCCGTGCTGCTGCGCGGCGCGCCCGGCGCCAGCGCCGAGAGCCTGGAGGACATGGTGGACATCGCCATCACCGAGTGCGAGCGCTTCTTCCCCGCCTTCCAGTTCGTCCTCTGGGGCGGCAAGCCGCCGGCCGAGGCGCTGGCCGCCGCCATGCTGGACTGCGTGGGCGAGGCATGACCGTGCCGGCTCCCACCCCCGCCGCCTCTCCCCTGCCGCCGATCCTGCTGGTCGGCTGCGGCAAGATGGGCGGCGCCATGCTCGAGGGCTGGCTGGAGCGGGGCGTGCGGCAGGCCGTGGTGGTCGAGCCGCAGCCCGCCTCCGTCGCCCCCTTCTCCGACCGCGTGACGGTCTGCGCCGGGGTCGAGTCCATCCCGGCCGGCTTCGCCCCCGCCGTGGTGGTGCTGGCCACCAAGCCGCAGCAGGCCGAGGCCGCGCTGCCCGCCTGCGCCGCCTTCGCGCGGGCCGGCGCGCTGTTCGTCTCCATCATGGCCGGCAAGACGGTGGCGGGCATGACGGCGCTGCTGGGCGGCGAGGCCCGGGTGGTGCGCGCCATGCCCAACACCCCCGCCGCCGTGCGCCAGGGCTTCACCGCCGCCTTCGCCGGCCCCGGCGTGACGGAGGAGCAGCGCGCCCTGGCCGACACGCTGCTCGCCGCCATCGGCGAGGTGGCCTGGCTGGAGGAGGAGTCGCTGATCGACCCCGTCACCGCCGTCTCCGGCGGCGGCCCGGCCTATGTGTTCCTGCTGGCCGAGGTGCTGGAGAAGGCCGCCATCGAGCAGGGGCTGCCGCCCGAGCTGGCGCGGCGCATGGCGCGGCGTACCGTCTCGGGCTCCGGCGCGCTGCTGGCCGCCAGCCCGCTGGATGCCGCGCAGCTCCGCGTCAACGTCACCAGCCCCAAGGGCACCACCGAGCGCGCGCTGAACGTGCTGATGGCGCCCGAGGCCTGGCCGAAGCTGATGTCCGAGGCCATCGCCGCCGCCACCGCCCGCTCGCGCGAGCTGGCCGGCTGAAACCCCCCGGCTTGAAACCCCCTGGCTGAAACCCCCTGCCCCGCCGGGGAACAGCCGGCGGGGCGCGGTGCCCCTGGCCAGCCTCTCCCCCTGGTGAAACCCGGCGCGGACCCCAGACTCCTCCCATGACCGAAGCAAGCTCTCCCCCCGACGAGACCCGCCTGAACGACGCCCTCTGGTCCCTGGTGGCCGAGCAGGGCTGGCATGGCTTCGCCATGGCCGAGCTGGCGGAGCGCGCCGGCACGACGCTCGAGGCGCTGCGCGAGATGGTGCCCACCAAGTTCGCCCTGCTCTGCCGCCATGCGCGCGCCGTGGACCGGGCGGTGCTGGCCGATTCCGCGCTGAGCAGCGGCGGCGCCCCGCGCGACCGGCTGTTCGACACGCTGATGCGCCGGATCGACGCGCTGCAGCCCCACCGCGAGGGCCTGCTCCGCTTCGGCCGCGACATGCGGCGCGACCCGGCGCTGAGCCTGGCGCTGGCGCCGGTGCTGGCCGGATCGATGCAGTGGATGCTGGAGGCGGCGCGCATCGAGGCGGGCGGGCTGCAGGGCCTGCTGCGGGTCAAGGGCCTCTCGGCGGTGTGGATCGCCACGCTGCGGGCCTGGGAACAGGATGACAGCCAGGATCTCGGCCCCACCATGGCCGCGC
>NZ_JCACVY010000206.1:0-7206 GCF_058833935.1 Roseomonas sp. TS2
GGGCGCCCAGACAAGAGGGGCCGGGGAATGCCTTCCCCCGGCCCCTTCTCATGCCGGCCCTTCCCGGGGTGTCGCCCCGTCAGAAGCCGAAATAGATGCCGGCGCGCGGCGGCGGCCGGTAGTAGCGCGGCGGCGGCGGCGGATAGTAGTAGCGCACCGGGGGCGGGTGGTAGTAGCGGGGCGGCGGCGCGTAGTGGCGCGCGCGCGGCGGCGGCCCGTAGTAGCGGGGGCCATGGCCGTAGCCCCGGCCATGGCCGCGATGGTGGCCCCAGCCACGATGGTCGTGCACCAGCACCACCTCATCCGCCTGGGCGGGAGCGGGCGCGGCGGTGAGGCCGAGCATCAGGCCGGCAGCCGCGAACCCGGCCAGAACCAGTTGACGCGCAGCCGGTAGACGCAAGCCTGGCATGGTTCGGTCCCTCCTCGACATGATACGAGTGTCACGCGGGCCTGGGGCAGAACCGTGGCGGAGGGCGGGCGGCGGTGTGGCCGCCCGTAACCTTCCTGTGTGGTGCGCCGCACCTGCCCGTATGGTGCGCCGCACCGTGCCCGCGTGGTGCGGCGCACCGTGCCCGCGTCGTGCGCACGCACCCTGCCGGGCGCGGCCCCGCGCCTCAGCCCGCGGCGAAGACGCGGGCGAAGATGGTCTCCACGTGGCGGAAGTCGCGCTGCGGGTCGATCGCCTGGTCCAGCGCCGCCGCGTCCAGCTTGCCGGCCACCTCGGCATCGGCCAGCAGGTTGTCGCGGAAGCTGCGGGAATCGGGGCTGCCGAGCGCCGTCCAGGTGGCCATGGCGGCGCGCTGCACGGCGCGGTAGGCGCCCTCGCGCGAGAGGCCGGCCTGGGTCAGCGCCAGCAGCACCTTCTGGCTGTGCACCACGCCGCCCAGGCTCTCCAGGTTGGCCGTCATCCGCTCCGGATAGACGGTCAGCTTGTCGATCATGCCGGTCAGGCGGGCGAGGGCGAAGTCCAGTGTGATGGTGGCGTCCGGCCCGATCACCCGCTCCACCGAGGAGTGGCTGATGTCGCGCTCATGCCACAGCGCCACGTTCTCCAGCGCCGGCAGGGCGTAGCCGCGCACGATGCGGGCGAGGCCGGTGAGGTTCTCCGACAGCACCGGGTTGCGCTTGTGCGGCATGGCGGAGGACCCCTTCTGGCCGGGGTGGAAGTATTCCTCCGCCTCGCGCACCTCGCTGCGCTGCAGGTGGCGCACCTCGGTGGCCAGCCGCTCGATGCCCGAGGCGATGACGGCCAGCGTGCAGAAGAAGGCGGCGTGCCGGTCGCGCGGGATCACCTGGGTGGAGACCGGCTCCACCGTCAGCCCCAGCTTCTCCGCCACGAACGCCTCCACCCGCGGGTCCACCGCGGCGAAGGTGCCGACGGCGCCGGAAATGGCGCAGGTGGCGATCTCGTCACGCGCCGCCACCAGCCGGGCCCGGTTTCGGATGAATTCGGCGTAATGTCCCGCAAGCTTGAGACCGAAGGTGGTGGGCTCGGCATGGATGCCGTGGCTGCGGCCGACGGTGGGGGTGTATTTGTGCTCCTCGGCGCGGCGCTTCAGGGCGGCCAGCAGCCGGTCCAGCTCGGCGATCAGCAGGTCGGCGGCGCGCGCCAGCTGCACCGAGAGGCAGGTGTCCAGCACGTCGGAGCTGGTCAGCCCCTGGTGCATGAAGCGCGCATCCTCGCCGATGCCCTCGGCCATCCAGGTGAGGAAGGCGATGACGTCGTGCCGCGTCTCGCGCTCGATCTCGTCGATGCGGGCGATGTCGGCGGCGGAGATGGCGGCGGCGCGCGGCGCGCCCTTCTCGCGGATGGTGCGGGCGGCCTCGGCCGGGATGGTGCCGAGCTGGCCCATCGCCTCGGCCGCCAGCGCCTCGATCTCGAACCAGATGCGGTAGCGGGCCTCGGGGGACCAGATGGCGGTCATCTCGGGGCGGCTGTAGCGCGGAACCATGCGCGGTCCTCCTGCAGGGGCGCCAGCGGGGCGCCGGCGAGAGCGAAGGCCGGCACACGGACGGCCCGGGAGGGGCGGGGAATGGCCGCAGCACGCGGCGGCGTCAACCGGCCGAACATGTCAAAAATGTCACCTTTCCGACACGAGAGTTGTGTAACGGCAGGTGTCGCTTTATGCGCCGCCTCTCCATCGGGAACGGGAACGGGTTCATGGATTTGGCAGGCTTGATGCCTGAACTGATTGCCCTCGGGCAGGTTCTCTTCATCGACCTCGTGCTGGCGGGCGACAACGCCATCGTCGTCGGCATGGCGGCGGCGGGTCTTCCCTCGGAGCAGCGGCGCAAGGCGATCTTCTGGGGCATCGTCGCCGCCACCGTCATGCGTATCGGCTTCGCGGCCATCACCACCCAGCTGCTGGCCATCGTCGGCATCACCCTGGCGGGCGGCGTGCTGCTGCTGTGGGTCTGCTGGAAGATGTTCCGCGAGCTGCGCGAGGGCGCGGGGCATGGCGGCCAGGACGAGGGGGTGGACGCGATCGAGTCCGCCGATGCCGCCAATCCGGGCGCGCCGCGCAAGACTCTGCGCCAGGCCATCGTGCAGATCCTGGTGGCCGACATCTCCATGTCGCTCGACAACGTGCTGGCGGTGGCCGGCGCGGCGAAGGAGCATCTGTGGGTGCTGGTGGTCGGCCTCGCCATCTCGGTGGTGCTGATGGGCGTCGCCGCCACGCTGATCGCGCGGCTGCTGGACCGCCACCGCTGGATCGCCTGGCTGGGCCTGCTGGTCATCCTCTACGTCGCCATCACCATGATCCTGGGCGGCACGGCGGAAGTGACCGAGGCGGTGCCGGAGGCCTACATGTACCTGGCCCTGCCGCTCGGCTACCTGGCCCTGCCGGGGGTCTTCCCCACCTGGCTCTGGGTCGGCGCCACGCTGCTGCAGGTGGTGGTGGTGACGGTGCTGGTCGCCGCCATCGGCACCAGCATCCGCCAGGCGCTGGAGCGGCAGCGCCACCGCGCGCACTGAGCGCGGCTTCCGCGCAGCGGCCGGGCGCCCCGCAGGGGGCGCCCGCTTTCCGGCGCCGGTCCTCCGGCGCCGTTCTGCTTTCCAGCCTGTCCGGGGTGTCATGACCTGCCGGACAGATACCGGCCCGGCGGATTTCCGACCGCGCCGGCCCGGCCTAGCGTCGCGCCCCTCGTTCCCTGCGGGTGTGCCCGAGCCTCCAGTCTCCGCCGCCCGCTCCTCGCGGAGACGCATTACGGATGGAAGCGCTGACCGGCTCCCTCGGCAGTCTGGCCGAGATCATGTGGCTCAACATCATTCTCTCGGGCGACAACGCCGTGGTCATCGGCATGGCGGCCGCCGGCCTGCCGCCGCAGCAGCGCGCGCGCGCCGTGCTGTTCGGCATCGCCGCGGCGGCGGTGCTGCGCATCGTCTTCTCGGTCTTCGCCAGCATGCTGCTGGCGCTGTGGTGGATCGACCTGGTGGGCGGGCTGGCGCTACTCTACATCGCCTGGAGCTTCTTCCGCGAGCTGCGCCACGAGAAGCAGGCCGAGGACGAGACCGGCCACGCCGTACACGACAAGAGCCTGGCCCAGGCGCTGTGGCAGATCATCGTGGCCGATGTCTCGATGAGCCTCGACAACGTGCTGGCGGTGGCCGCCGTGGCGCGCGCCAACCTGACCCTGCTGATGGTGGGCCTCGGCATCTCCATCGTCATGATGGGCCTGCTGGGCGGGCTGCTGGCCAAGCTGCTGGATCGGTTCAAGATCATCGCCTATGTCGGCGTGGCGCTGATCGCCTATATCGGCGTGGAACTGCTCTGGGAGGGCCTGATCATGGCGAATGCGACGCTCAACCTCGGTCTTGGCCTGCCCGGGGCGGGCCATTGATGCGGGCCGGCCTCGGCCTGGCGCTGGCTGCCCTGCTGGCCGGCTGCGCGGCGCAGCCGGAGGGCGCGGGCGGCCCCGTGGTGGCGCGGCCGGGCCTGGACGCGGTGCTGGCCCGGCTGCCCGACGAGGCGGCCGGCTTCACCCGCGGCATGACCGCCGACATGGAGGCGACCCAGCCCGGCCAGGGCCGCGCGGTGGACTATGCCACCCCCGCCCGGGCCGGCGTCGCGGCGCGCGCCGCCATCGCCTCGGTCATCGTCTATGACAAGGGCCTGCCGCCGCTGCCGCCGGAGACCCCGCCGGCCGTGGTGGAGGCCCAGCTGAGCGAGGGCGTGGCCGAGGCGCTGATGCCCGCCCCCGGCCGCCAGATGGCCGAGGCCGGCCGCCGCGCCCTCGAGGTGCCGGGCGGCGCGCCGCTGCAATGCGCGGTGCTGGACGGCACCTATGGCCGCACGGCGATGTGGCAGCAGCTCTGCGTCGGCGTCGCGGCGGGGCGGTTCCTGAAGGTGTTCATCGCCGTGCCGGTGCGCCAGCGCGACCTGCTGGCGATGGATGCGGACGGCTTCACCCGCGCCATCGCGCAGGCCGCCCGCAACACCGGCGCGGTGCTTCCCACGCGCTGACCGGCCGGGTGGAAGAGGGCCGGGCAGAGGAAGGGCCGGGGGGTTCCCGTCCCGGCTTCCTCCGTCCTACCGCTGCCGCGGCCAGTCCAGCTTCGGCTCGGCGCGCGCCGAGCCACGGCCGCGGCCATCGGGGTAGGCGGCCGGCGGCGGCACCGGCGGCACGATGCGCGGCGCGGCGTCGCGCTGCGCCGGCGTGCGGGCGGCCAGCCCCGGCGGCTCCGCCCAGTCGTCGCTGGCGGCGGCGGCGGCGCGGCGCGCCAGGGCAGGGTCCTGCAGCCGCAGCGCCAGCTCGCGGATCTCGTGCTGGATCTCGTCGAGCTGCACCTCCAGCGCCTCCAGCCGCGGCTTCACGCCGAACACGCTGAAGGGCATCAGCAGGAAGGCGGCGGCGCAGAGCAGGCCCAGCGCCAGCAGCAGCAGCCCCGTCCATTCCGGGAAGCCGGGCAGGGACAGCGCCGTGATCAGGGTACGCATCTCCTCCATGGGGTCAGCCGCCCGTCACGCTCATGTGGCGCCCGACCGCCGGGCGGTTCTGCCGGCGATCGATGACGAAATCATGCCCCTTCGGCTTGCGGGCGATGGCGGCCTCGATGGCCTCGCGCAGCCCGGCCTCGTCCACCGCCGGGTCGCGCAGCACGGCGCGCAAATCGGCCGCGTCCTCCTGGCCCAGGCACATGTAGAGCGTGCCGGTGCAGGTGAGGCGCACGCGGTTGCAGCTCTCGCAGAAATTGTGCGTCATCGGCGTGATGAAGCCGAGGCGCTGGCCGGTCTCGCGGATCGTCATGTAGCGGGCGGGGCCGCCGGTGGCGTAGTCGGTCTCCTCCAGCGTCCAGGTCTCGCGCAGGCGGCGGCGGACCACGGAGAGGGGCAGGTACTGGTCCGTCCGGTCCTCGTTGATCTCGCCGAGCGGCATGGTCTCGATCAGGGTGAGGTCGAAGCCGTGCTCGCCGCACCAGGCGATCATGCGGTCGAACTCGTCCTCGTTGACGCCCTTCATGGCGACGGCGTTGATCTTGACGGCGAGGCCGGCGGCCTTGGCGGCGAAGATGCCATCGAGCGTCTTCTCGATCTCGCCCCAGCGGGTCAGCGCCTTGAAGCGGCCCGGGTCGAGCGAGTCGAGTGAGACGTTGATGCGCCGGACGCCGGCGGCATACAGCCCCTCGGCGTGCTTGGTGAGCTGGGTGCCGTTGGTGGTGAGGGTCAGCTCCTTCAGGCCCCGCGGCCCGATGCGCTCGCCGAGGGAGCGCACCAGCCGCATCACGTCGCGCCGCACCAGCGGCTCGCCGCCGGTCAGGCGGATGCGCTCGACGCCGAGGCCGATGAAGGCGCCGCACAGGCGGTCCAGCTCCTCCAGCGAGAGGATCTGGGCCTTGGGGAGGAAGGTCATGTCCTCCGCCATGCAGTAGACGCAGCGCAGGTCGCACCGGTCGGTGACGGAAACGCGCAGGTAGCTGATCCGCCGTCCGAACGGATCGATCATGCGGGCAACTCCCTTGCTCGGCGGTGAACGGTGCCATGCCCATTTGGGCCGGCGCCCCCCACCGGTGCAAGCCCCTGCCGTGGCTGCTTCAGCCGAGCAGGGCGAATCCGCCGGCCCCCATCAGCGCCAGCAGCGCCAGCCGCCGGTACCAGGCCACCGGCAGGACATGGAACATCCGGGCGCCGACCGGCACGGCCAGCAGCAGCACCGGCAGCATCAGCCCCGTCATGATCAGCACCGGCAGGCCGACCAGCCCGCCCCAGAGCGGCGGGATGACGGCGACGATGCCGATCAGGCCGAAATAGAGGATGAGGTTGGCGCGGTGCTGGGCCACCGCCTCGGGCCCCGAGAGCAGGTAGAGGATGACCGGCGGGCCGGACATGCCGGTGGCGCCCTTCATCAGCCCCGAGACGGTGCCGATGGCGAGGTTCAGCCCCAGCGGCCGCCGCCCGTGGTAGCGCCAGGGGGACATCAGCAGCAGGCCGAACACCAGCACCAGCAGCCCGATGGCGCGGCGCAGCGTGGCGCCGTCGGCCACGAACAGGATGTAGGCGCCGAAGGGCGTGGCCAGGACGGCGGCGCCGCCGAGCGAGAAGATGACGCGCCGGTTGGCCAGGGCGATGGCCTTGGGCAGCAGGTAGGCGGAGACGAACAGCTCCATCAGCAGCATCACCGGCACGCCGACCTTCGGCCCCCACAGGGTGGAATAGACCGGCGCCAGCAGGATGGCGGTGCCGAAGCCGGAATAGCCGCGCATCAGCCCGGCGATAAGGGTGGCCAGCACCGCCACCCCCACCTCCCACGCGCCGAGCAGGCCGGCCGCCTGCTGCCATGCGCCGCTCACGGTGCCTCGTCCACCGGCTCCAGCGCCACCTGCGCGGCGTTGATCAGCAGCTTCCCGGCATGCTCGAAATTCACCGTCACGCGGTCGCCGACGACGGACTGGACCTGGCCGATGCCCCAGTCGGGGCGGTCGGGGTGGCGGACATGCATGCCCGGCTCGAGCGGATTGAACATGACGCCAGGGTGGCCGCCGGAAGGCTTACGGGCTAGGCTGCCATGCAATCACGGATTCGTGAACGGGCCGGAGGATGGCGATGGAAGGCGGAACGAGCCTGGCGCAGGATCTCTGCGCCCGGCTGTGCCACGACATGGTGGGGCCGCTCGGCACCGTCGGCGCGGCGCTGGACCTCCTGGGCGAGGAGCCGGAGGCGCCGGCCCTGGCGCAGGATGCGGCGGCGGAGCTGCGGCGGCGGCTGA
>NZ_JCACVY010000207.1:0-6994 GCF_058833935.1 Roseomonas sp. TS2
GCCTGCCCGACTATGCCCGCGACCTGAAGCTGAACCTCGGCAGCCTGGCCACCGAGCCGGTGCTGGACACGCAGAAGCTGGCCGGCACCTTCGTCGCCAGCGCCATCGCCAGCCGCAACGCCGAGGTGATCCGCGCCCTCGTCGCCGAGTTCGGCCCGAAGCTCTCGCCCGAGGCGCTGACCGCCGCCAAGGCCGCCGCCGCCATCATGGGCATGAACAACATCTACTACCGCTTCACCCATCTGGTGGGCGGCGACTATCCGGGCCTGCCGGCCAAGCTGCGGATGAACGTCATCGGCAAGCCGGGCGTCGAGAAGGTGGATTTCGAGCTCTGGTCGCTCGCCGTCTCCGCCATCAATGGCTGCGGCATGTGCATGGAGAGCCATGAGAAGGTGGTGAAGCATGGCGGCGTGAGCACCGAGCAGGTGCAGGCCGCGGTGCGCATCGCCGCCGTGGTGCATGCCGTGGCCGGCCTGCTGGACGCCGAGGAAGCCCTCGCCGCCTGACCCCGCCGCAACGGGCCGTCTGCCCGGATGCTGTGCAAAGCCCCGCCCAGGCTTATGGCCTGTGCGGGGTTTTTTGTCGTGCAACCCGGCAGCCGCCCGCTTGTTATGCAAAGTGCGCATGAGGGCTCGCTGAAAACGCAGGCAAAACTCGTGTTGCAGCGCGAAAAACCGCTTGCACACGAATGATCGCCCGCCTATCTTCCCTCTCGCAGCAACGCACTGCGTTGTTGTCTTTCTTGGACGTTTCCTCCCTAAACTCGGCGGTGCTTCGGCACCGCCTTTTTTTTGCCCGCGCGCCGGCCAGGGAGGGGCGCGCCGCGCACAGGCCGGCCCTCAGCCGCGCAGGAAGGCCCAGTCCATCCGCGTCAGCGCCGCGATCATCGCCGTCAGGTCGCGCTGCAGCTGGCCCATGCCGGGCAGGCGCTCGATCGCCGCCTCGTCCATGTAGAGGCTGCGCGCCATCTCGATCTGCAGCACATGCACCGCCTCGCGCGGGCGGCCGTAATGGCGCGTCACGTAGCCACCGGCATAGGGGTCGTTGCGCCGCACCCGGTAGCCCATCGACCAGAGCTGCTCCTCCACCCGCCGCACGGCGCGCGGCGCGCAGGCGGTGCCATGGGCGTCACCCAGCACCATGTCGGGCGCGTTCGGCGGATGCGCGGGGTGGGTGGGCATCGAATGGCAGTCCACCACCAGGCAGCAGCCGAACAGCGCCTTGGATTCGGCGATCAGCCCGGAAAGCGCGCCATGATAGGGCTGCCAGCAGCGCTGCACCCGCTCCTCCGCCTCGCGGAAGGGCAGGCGGCGGCGGTAGACCGGCTCGCCGCTGGCGACGATGCGGGCGATGGTGCCGAGCCCCGCCCCCACCCGCGGGCTGGCGCTGTTCACCCAGGAAGGCAGCGGCCCGTCGAACATCGCCGGGTCCAGCTCCCAGGGCTCGCGGTTGGCGTCGCAATAGACGCGCGGGAAGGTGGCGGCGAGCAGCGGCGCGCCGTGCAGGGGCGCGGCGGCGAACAACTCGTCGACGAAGCCATCCTCCGAGCGGCGCACCGACAGCGCGTCGAGCCGCGATTCGGCGAGGAAGGCGGCCGGGTAGTCCCGCCCCGAATGCGGCGAGGCGAACACCAGCGGCGCCCGCCACGCATCGGGGCGCGAGAGCAGGAAGGGGCCGGGGTGCTGCTGCCCCGCGGGAAGCGTCAGAGGAAGATCCATGATCCGGCCGCATCAAGCCATAGCGCAACCCTGCTGTCACGACTCGCCAGGGTGCAAAGCTTTTGCGGTCGCCGCGCAATCACCCCTTGCCAGCCCGCCCCCGCCGCGATAGTTACGCGCCCCGACCGGAATGGGCGCGTAGCTCAGCGGGAGAGCGTCCCCCTGACACGGGGAAGGTCACAGGTTCAATCCCTGTCGCGCCCACCATCCCGGTCCATATCCCTGATCAGCCCGCCTCCCGCCGGAAGCGGGCTTTTTCGTGCCCGGTCTCCGCCCCCCCCCCGCAGCTCGTTGCGCGCCGGACGGGAGATTTGAAACAAACATACCAGGGCATCGGCAAAAGCTTGCCGGAACTGTTGACCCCCGGGCTGCACCGCAGCAAACACGGCGCAGAAGCCTTCCGGGGGATCTCGTTCCATGCAACGCCGCCATCTGCTCCTGGCCGCCACGGCCGGCCTCGCCGCCCCTGCCCTGCCGCGCCTGGCGCGGGCGCAGGGCGCGGTCACCATGCGCCTGTCGCACCAGTTTCCGCCGAGCCACCAGCACGCCACCATCCTCGCCGCCTTCGCCGAGCGGGTGAAGGCGAAGAGCCAGGGCGCGATCGACGTGCAGGTCTTCCCGGCGGAGCAGCTGGCCAAGGCGGGCGAGAACTTCCCCGGCGTGGCGCGCGGCGCCTTCGAGGCGGCGGCGGCGGTGAACTTCCAGTGGGGCAACACGCTGCCCGAGATGAACGTGCTGACGCTGCCCTACCTCTTCACCGAGCTGGAGCGGATCCGGAAGTTCCCCGGCTCCCCGGCGGCGCAGTACCTGGAGGGGCTGCTGCAGAAGCGGGCCGTGCGCAACCTGATGTGGCTCTACACCACGCGCCAGGCCATCTTCACCAGCAACCGCAAGCCGATCATCGCCACCGAGGACTTCAAGGGCCTCAAGATCCGCGGCCTGAACGCGCTGACCGACCATGCGCTGACCGCCGTGGGCGCCGCCCCCTCCGCCATGCCGGGGCCGGAGGTGCCGCAGGCGCTGCAATCGGGCGTGCTGGATGCGGGGCTCACGGATGTCTCCGCCGCCGTCTCCCGCCGCTTCTACGAGTTCCAGAAATTCGGCACCGTCACGCCGTGGTTCTGCGTGTTCACCCACGTCTACGTGAACCCGCGCTGGTTCGACGGGCTTAGCCCTGCGCACCGCGCCATCATCGCCGAATCCGCCGCCCAGGCGGAGCGCGACCAGATCCCGCTCACCGAGGACGTGGCCGCCAGGGCCCTGGCCGAGCTGAAGGCCAAGGGCATGGCGGTGCACGAGCAGACCGAGGCCGAGCGCGCCGCCTGGAGCGGCGCCATGCAGAAGCCGGTGGTCGATGCCTTCCTGAAGCTGGCGCCGGAGGGCGGCGCCCGCGCCATCGAGCTGCTGCGCGCCCTGTGAGGCCGCCCGCCGGGACGGAACAAGCCGCGATGAGCCCGGCCGCGCGCGCCGTCTCGGCCGTGGCCGCGGCGGTGTCGCGCGCGGCGGCGGCGCTCGGGGCCGTGGCCACGGCGCTGTGCCTGGTGCTCGTCACCGTCTCGGTGGTGGCGCGCTACCTGGCCGGCCTGCCGCAGCCCTGGATCGACAAGACCGCCGGCTGGCTGGTGGTGGCGCTGGTGCTGCTGGCCGCGCCCGAGGCGCAGCGCCGCTTCGAGCATATCGGCGTCGATGTGCTGACCAACGCCCTGCGCGGCCGCGCGGCGCGCGGGGCGCGGCTGTTCGGCACCCTCTCGGTGGCGCTGGTGGCGGGCATCCTGCTGCATGCCGGGCTGGAGACGGTGGCCTTCAGCCGCATGATCGGCGTGATGACCGAGATCGACGGCGTGCCCGTCTGGTGGATCCAGGCGCTGCTGCCGCTGGGCGCGGCGCTGCTGATGGTGGTGGCGCTGGCGCAGTCGGTGGTGCTGGCGCTGGGCCAGGAGCCGGATTACCTGCCCGACGGGGCGGAGGAGTTGCCGCGCGACACGCTGGCGCGCGGCGAGTAAGGACACCGAGACCGCCCATGACCTTCCTGGCCCTGCTCGCGGCGCTGTTCGTCGTGCTCTATCTCGGCGTGCCGATGTTCGTGGCGCTGTTCCTGCTCCCGCTCGGCGTGCTGCTCTGGGTGGAGGGCGGCGTGCCGGCGCTGGGCGAGCTGGTGATCGGCCAGCTCGACGGCTACCTGCTGGTGGCCATCCCGCTCTTCATGCTGATGGCGCATGTCATGGTGCGCGGCCGGGTGGTGGACGACCTCTACGCCGCCGCCTTCGCGCTGCTGCGCGGGGTGCGCGGCGGCGTCGGCATCGCCACGGTCGCCGCCTGCACCATCTTCGCCGCCATCTCCGGCTCCTCGGTGGCCACGGCGCTCACCGTGGGCAAGATCGCCATTCCGCAGATGCTGCGCTACGGCATGAGCCGCAAGGGCGCCTTCGGCGTGGTGGCGGGCGGCGGCACGCTGGGCATCCTCATCCCGCCCTCGGCGCCGATGGTGCTCTACGCCTATGTCACCGAGACCAGCGTGGGCGCGCTGTTCCTGGCCGGGCTGCTGCCCGGGCTGATGATGGCCTGCGCCTTCGCACTCTACTGCTACCTGACGGAGGGCCGCGCCGTGGCGCCGGCCGACGACCCGCCGCCGGAGAACGCCGCCCTGGCGTTGCGGCGCGCCGGCTGGTCGCTGTCGCTGCCGATCTTCGTGCTGGGCGGCATCTACATGGGCGTGTTCACCGCCACCGAGGCGGCGGGCACCGGCACGCTCTACGCCATCCTGATCGCGGCGCTGATCTACCGCACGCTGGGCTGGCGCGACCTGCTGGAGGGGGTGGGCGAGGCCACCCGGACCAGTGCCATGCTGCTGATGATCATCGCCGCCGCCGCCATCTACGGCTACATGCTGACCAAGCTGCGCGTGCCGCAGGAGCTGACGGCGCTGGTGCTGGAGTGGGGCCTCAGCCGCACCGGCTTCCTGGTGGCGATGATGGTGCTGCTGTTCCTGCTCGGCCTGGTGCTGGAGAGCTTCAGCATCATCCTGCTGACCATGCCGGCGATCCTGCCGGTGCTGGCGCAGCTCGGCATCGACAAGGTGTGGTACGGCGTGCTGCTGACGCTGAGCCTGGAGATGGCGCTGATCTCGCCGCCCGTGGCGATGAACCTGGTGGTCATCAAGGCGATCACCGGCGCGCCGCTGGCCGAGGTGAACCGCTCGATCATCCCCTACATGCTGATGCTGGCCGCGGGCACCGGCCTGCTGATCGCCTTCCCCGACATCGCGCTCTGGCTGCCGCGCGTGGCGGGCTACGGCGCCAACTGACAGAAAAAAGATGAGGGGGCCCGGGGGAGAATTCCTTCTCCCCCGGCCTTTCTTTTCCTCAGGCCGCCCTGGCCACCCGCAGCACCTCCCCCAGCGCCCGCACCAGCTCCGCGATCATCGCATCGTCGTGGAAGGGCGTGGCGCAGAGGCGCAGCCTCTCCGTGCCGCGCGGCACGGTGGGGTAGTTGATCGGCGTGACGTAGATCGAGAATTCCTCCAGCATCCGGCGCGCCACGGCGCGGCAGGCATCGGCCCCCGGCACGGGGACGGGCACGATGTGGCTGTGGCTGTCGAGCCGCGGCAGGCCGGCGGCGTCGAGCGCCGCCTTCAACGCCGTGGCACGGCTGGCGAGCCGCTCGCGCAGCGCGGCATCGGCGCGGATGTGGCGGATGCTGGCCAGCGCGGCCGCCACGGTGGGCGGCGGCAGGGCGGTGGTGAAGATCAGCCCGCCGGCGACGGAGCGCACATAGTCCACGAGATCCGCCGCGCCGGCGATGTAGCCGCCGAACACGCCCACGCCCTTGGCCAGCGTGCCCTCGATGACGTCGATCCGCGCCGCCGCGCCGTCCCGCTCGGCGATGCCCGCGCCCTGCGGCCCGTAGAGGCCGACGGCGTGCACCTCGTCGAGATAGGTGATGGCGTCGTACTTCTCGGCGAGGTCGCAGATGGCGTGCAGCGGCGCGACGTCGCCTTCCATGGAATAGACGCTCTCGAAGGCGATGACCTTCGGCGCGGCGGGGTCGGCGGCGCGGAGCAGCTCCTCCAGGTGGCCGAGGTCGTTGTGGCGCCAGATGTGGCGCTTCGCCGGGCTGCGGCGCATGCCGTCGATCATCGAGGCATGGTTCATGGCGTCCGAGAACACCTCCATGCCCGGCAGGGCGGCGAGCAGCGCGGAGAGCGCCGCCTGGTTGGCCAGGTAGCCGCTGCCGAAGAGCAGCGCCGCCGGCTTGCCGTGCCAGGAGGCCAGCTCATCCTCCAGCGCGGCGTGCAGCGGCGAGGTGCCGGAGATGTTGCGCGTGCCGCCGGCGCCCGCGCCATGCGCCGCCACCGCCCCGGCCGCCGCGTCCAGCACGGCGGGGTGGGTGCCCATGCCGAGATAGTCGTTGGCCGACCAGACGGTGATCTCGCGCGCGCCACCCGGCCCCTGACCTCCCGGGCCGTGCCAGCGGTAGGTCGGGAAGCGGCCGGCGATCTTCTCCAGCCGCGTGAAGTCCCGGTAGCGGCCCTCGTTCCGCAAGGTGCCGAGGTGCCGCGAACAATGGTCGAGCAGGGTCTGACGCGTGTCCATGGCCCGCCTCTATAAACCCTGCGCCCAGCCCTTGCAGCGGCGATGGTGGCGCATCAGCCCTGTTTCCGCGTCTCGCCTTCCCGGATGGCGCGCAGCCCGGCGCGGTAGTCCGGATGGCGCCAGCGCAGGCCGAGGGCGGCCTGGGTGGCGCGGCTGTCCACCCGCCGGTTCTCCGCCCAGAAGCTGCGCGCCATGGGCGACATGCCCGCCCAGGCCTCGGCGAAGGGCAGCAGGGGCGGCGGCGGCAGGCCGAGCAGCCGCGCCGCCTCCTCCGTGACCGCCGCGCCGGTGGCGGGTTCGTCATCGGCCAGGTGCAGCACGCGGGGGGCATCGGTGCGCCAGCCCTCCCCGGTCGCGGCGGCCAGCACGGCGGCGGCGATGTCGTCGCGGTGGATGCGGGAGAAGAGGTGGTCCGGCTTGTCCACCCGGCGGGCGCGGCCGGCGCGCAGCTCGTCCAGCGCGCTGCGGCCGGGGCCGTAGATGCCGGCGGTGCGGAAGATGTCGAGCGCCACGCCGCGCCCGGCCAGCGCCGCCCACCAGGCCCGCTCCGCCGCCAGCCGCCGCAGGGAGCGCTCCTGCGCGGGGGCGGGCGGCGTCGTCTCCGCCACCCAGCCGCCCTGCCGGTCGCCATAGACGCCGGTGGTGGAGAGGTAGCCCACCCAGCGCAGCCGGGTGGCGGCAGCC
>NZ_JCACVY010000208.1:0-6813 GCF_058833935.1 Roseomonas sp. TS2
CGCGGCCGCGCACCAGGGCGGTGGTCACCTCGGCCACATGGCGGCCCTGGAACTTCGCCATCTCCAGCTCCGCCTCGGAAGGCTGGCGGGAGCCGTCGCCATTGGCGATGGTGGAGGCGCCGTAGGGCGTGCCGCCATTGACCGTGCTGATGTCGGTCAGGCGCTTCTCGCTGTAGGGCAGGCCGACGATCGTCATGCCGAAATGCATCAGGTTGACGATGGTGGACATGATCGTCGTCTCCTGCCCGCCATGCTGGCTGGCGGTGGAGGTGAAGACGGCGCCGACCTTGCCCACCAGCTTGTCCTGGAACCACAGCCCGCCCGTCTGGTCGAGGAAGCTGGCCATCTGCGAGGCCATGCGGCCATAGCGGGTGGGGGTGCCGATGATGATGGCGTCGTACTCCGGCAGCTCCTGCACGGTCGCGACCGGCGCCGCCTGGTCGAGCTTGAAGTGGGCGGCCTTGGCCACCGCCTCCGGCGCCGTCTCCGGCACGCGCTTGACCACCACCTCGGCGCCGGGCACCTGCCGGGCGCCCTCGGCGATGGCGCCGGCCAGGGTCTCGATATGGCCGTAGGTGGAGTAGTACAGGACCAGGATCTTGCTCATCGGCGGGTGCTCCTCTGCGTTGCTCCCAAGGTGCGTTCGCACGGCCGGGGCAGCAACGGCTTGTATGGAAACGCTGCGTTCGCTATCCGCGAACGATGCGCCCTGATGTGGATGCCCTCGCCACCTTCGTGCAGGTGGTGGACAGTGGCTCGGTCACCGCCGCCGCCGCCCGGCTCGGCCTTGCCAAGTCGGTGGTCAGCAAGCGTGTCACGCAGCTTGAAGCGCAGCTGGCCACCCCTTTGTTGCACCGCGCCCCCCGCCATGTTTCCCCCACCGAGGCGGGCGCCCTGCTGGCCGAGCGCGCCCGCGCCCTGCTGGCGCAGCTCGACACGGTGGCCGATGCGGTGATGGCGCAGTCCGGCGCGCTGCAAGGACTTCTGCGGCTGGCGGCGCCGCTCAGCTTCGGCAGCCGGCATCTCGGGCCACTGGTCGCCGCCTTCATGGCGGAGTATCCCCGCATCGAGGTCTCGCTCGACCTGGACGACCGGCATGTGGACCTGCTGGGCGGCGGCTACGACCTGGCGCTGCGGATCGGGCGGCTGGCGGATTCCGCGCTGCGGGCGCGGCGGCTCGGCCTCAGCCGGCGGGCGCTGTGCTGCAGCCCGGACTACGCGGCGCGGCACGGCCTGCCCGCCACGCTGGATGCGCTGCCGGGCCATTCCTGCCTCGGCTACGCCAACACCACGGCGGGGCATCTCTGGCGCTTCGCCCCCGCCGGGGAGCCGGAGGGCGAGCCACGCTCGCTGGTGCTGCGCGGCCGCCTCACGGCCAACAGCGGCGAGGCGCTGCTGGACGCCGCCATGGCCGGCATCGGCCTGGTGGTGCTGCCCCGCTTCCTGCTGTGCGACGCGGTGCGGCAGGGCCGGCTGCTGCGGGTGGAGATTCCCGGATGGGAGCCGGTGCCGGACGTGATCCAGCTCGTCTATCCGCCCACCCCGGCCCTGCCGCTGAAGACGCGCCGGCTGCTGGACTACCTGGCGGCGCGCATCCGCGAGCCCTTCGCCTGGGACACGCCTTTCCAGGCGGGCGCTTCCACGGCAGGCTGACGGGCAGGATGAGGAGACCCGAATGAGCGCCACCAGCCTCGTGCCCGATGCCGAAGTCGCCGCCGCCCAGGCCCGCTGCCGCGAGGCCGGGGTGGCGAATGGCGACGTGCTGACCCAGCCCATCGCGGCGGCGCGTGCCAGCACCCAGGCCTACCAGGCCTTCCTGAACGCCGGCGGGCCGCAGATGGCGCGGGTGGAGGAGGTGGTGCTGGACCACGCCACGCCGCCGCTGCGGCTGCGCCTCTACCACCCGCGCGGCGGCAGCGCGCCGCGCCCGGCCTATCTGCACATCCATGGCGGCGGCTTCGCCGTGGGCAGCCTGGACTCGCTCGACCGCTGGAAGCGCGAGATCGCCGACGAGGCGGACATGGTGGTGGTGGGGCTGGACTACGCCCTGGCGCCCGAGCACCCCTACCCCACCGCCATCCACCAGGTGCTGGCGGCGCTGCGCTGGCTGCGGGAGCATGGCGCGGCGCATGGCATCGACGGCGCGCGGCTGGCGGTGGGCGGCGACTCTGCCGGCGGCAACATGGCGCTGAACGCGCTGCTGCGGCTGCGCGATGCGGGCGAGCCGCTGCCGGCGCTCGGCGTCATCGTCTATGGCATGCTCTCGGCCCGCCACGGCACGCCTTCGCACCGCGACCGGGGCGATGGCCGGTTCGGCCTCTCCACGGAGAAGCTGGACTGGTTCTGGACGCAGTACCTGCCCGACCCCGCGCTGCGCGAGGATGCCGGCGCCGCGCCGCTGCTGGCCGATCTCCACGGCCTGCCCCGCCTGCTGCTGCAGGCCGCCGCGCTGGACCCGCTGCTGGACGACACGCTGGACCTCGGCAGGCGCCTGACGGAAGCCGGCGTGCCGCATGGCATGACGGTGTATGAGGGCGTGCCGCACGGCTTCATCGGCCAGACGGCGCTGCTGGGCAAGGCAAACGCTGCCCGCCGCGAGGTGGTGGCTGCGCTTCGCAAGGCCTTCCCCGCCCACTGACAGAAAAGAAGGGGGTGCGGGGGAACTCCTTCCCCCGCCGCTTTCTTCCTCAGGCCAGTGCCTGCGCCAGATCCTCGACAAGGTCCTGCGGATCCTCCAGCCCCACGGAGAGGCGGAAGGTCCCCTCCCCCGTCCAGTCCCGGTAGGCCTGCGCGGCCTCGCCTTCCAGCCGGAAGGAGGCGCGCAGCACGTCCTCCGCGGGGATGTGGAAGAGCAGGCTCTGCGCCTTGCCGAGCGAGACGGCGTAGGTCCAGACCTTCAGCCGCGCCGCCAGCTGCCGGGCGAGGTTCCTGTCATCCTCGGCAACGAAGCCGACCATGCCGGAGAAGTTGCGCATCTGCCGCCGCGCGAGCGCGTGGTGCGGGTGGCTGGCAAGCCCGGGCCAGTAGACGCGCCGGATGCGCGGATGGCCCTCCAGATACCCGGCCACCACGCGGGCATTGGCCTCGTGCAGCGCCATGCGGGCGGGCAGCGTCTCCAGCCCGCGCAGGATCAGCCAGGCGGCAAAGGGGCTGATGGCGCCGCCGAGATGGATCACCGCCTCCTTGCGCAGCGCCTCGATGCCCACGGCGCGGCCGATGACGGCGCCGCCCAGCGCATCGCCATGGCCACAGGCGTATTTCGTCAACGAATGCACCACCCAGTCCGCGCCCAGCGCCAGGGGCTGCGTGGCGATGGGTGTGGCCATGGTGGAATCAACCGAAAGCTCCGCCCCGCCCGCATGGGCGATCCCGGCCAGCGCCGCGATGTCGGCCAGCTTCAGGATTGGGTTGGCGGGGGTCTCGACATGCAGCAGCCGCGTCTCCGGCCGCATGGCGGCGGCGACGGCGGCGGGGTCCGACATGTCCACCGTGGTGACGGCCACGCCGTAGCGCGCCAGCGTCTCCTGCGCGAATTCGGCGACGCCGGCGTAGCAGACATCGCCCAGCAGCAGGTGGCTGCCGGGGGCGAGGCGGTGCAGCAGCAGCCCGGCGGCGGCGGCCATGCCGCTGGCGAAGGCGAGGGCCGCCTCGCCGCCTTCCAGCGCCGCCAGCCGCTGCTCCAGCAGCGCCACGGTGGGGTTGCCCCAGCGCGTGTAGAACATCGGCGCCGACGCGCCGAGGTCGTTGGCGGAGAAGCCGATGGCGTCGGGGCCGGTGTGGAAGCTGGTGGCGGCGACCAGCGGCGGCGTGACCGGCGCGCCGATCTCCCGCGCGGGGGCGGCGGCGTGGATGGCCTGGGTGGCGGGTCGCATCATTCTCCCTCCCGTTTTCTGCGGGCGGGCGGCGAAGGCGCGGCCCGCGCCGCGTTCAGCTGCGCGACGGCTTGCTGCCGTGCGAGACATCCGGCGTGCCCCGGAACAGCGACATGTGCGTGTGCGTCGCCACCCAGGGCTCCCCCACCGCCGCGCGGGCGAAGGAGATGGTGGCCCGCCCGCGCCGGTCGAAGGGCGTGCCATCGGGCAGGTAGCCGGTGGAATCCCAGATGGCCAGCCCCATGGCGAAGAGGCGGTCCGGCGAGACCAGCGCCTTCACCTCGTCCAGCCGCCAGGTGAAGCCGTCGATGGTCGGCCACACCTTGCGCCACTGGTTGGCCTCGGCATGGTCGCGGCCATAGACGAAGTCGCTGAAGGTGCCGAAGGCCAGGAAGTCCTCGGCGAAGAGGTGGCGGGCAGCGGCGAAATCGACCGCCTGCACATGCTCAGAGAGTTCGCGGAACCAGTCCTGGACCCTCTGGTGGTCGCCGGCATCGACCGGGGCGGTGGCACGCACGCTCATGCTCGCATCCTCCTCTGGCGGAGCCGCAGCCTGCACCGGGCGCGGCGAAAGCTGAAGGGGCCGGGCTTCCTGCCCGGCCCGGCAGGAGACGCCAGCGCGCCGGCGGCCAGGGTCAGGAGAGAGGCTGCAGGCGCGGCGTGCGCTGGGTGCCGCGCTCGCGCTCCAGCAGCAGACGCGCGACGCGCGCCGCCTCGGCCGGGCTGCTGAAGCGGACGCCGTCGAGGTCATCCACCTGCGGGTCGATGGCCTTGAAGTGCCAGCCATCATGGCCGGAGACGGCGACGCCGACGAAGCGGCCACTGATATCGACGGGACGGGAGGTGATCATGGCTGTTCTCCGCGCCGCGCGGCGGCGGCGCCCTGTGCGGTCCGGGAAAGGTGCGGGAGCGGCGGTGTTGCCGGGTTCAGCGACAACAGCGGCGCATTCGGCGCGCCACGGACCACTCGCCACAGGACCGGCGGGAGAACGGGAGGCGCTTTAGCGTTTGGTGTCGCGGTGCAAGCTGCATGGGTCAAATCCCCGCGGGGCGGCCGATCCGCCCGGTGACGGCGCCAAATTCAACATATTCAAACGGTGCTTTCAAGATATTTCATCATTTGAATTCGGATGATCTTGCGGATTGCGGCCGCGCCCAAAGGAAGACCGCCGAGCCGCCCGCCCGACCGGTCGCCCTCCAATCGGCAGCCGCGGGTGGGCGATCGCCTGGCCGAGACCGGCCAAGGCATCACGGCAAGGCGGCACCTCCCCGCCTCACCGGAAAGAAATCGCCTTTGGGAACGTGAATTAGCGGCAGGGAATGCCGGGCCGTGGGGTGGGCGGACGGCCCGGCCCGCGGCGGCAGGGCGGGGGGCAACCGCGCGGCACGGGCCGGGGTTCTCCCCGCACAACCCCGAACCAGAGGAGGCCCGCATGGCCGAGCAGGACAAGCCGAAGAAGACGGATGACGCGCCGAAGATTGGCGAGATGACCAGCATGCTCACCGGCAACGAGACCAAGGATGCCGAGACCACCCGGCCCGGACACGAGAACCATGGAGCCGGCGAAGTGGGGAACCTGCTGAAGAACCAGAAGGACAAGTGAGGAAACGGCCGGGGGAGCTCCTCCCCCGGCCTTCCGCGCCGCCAGACTTCACGCCGGTTGGGCGGCCCCTTCGGGCGTCTCTTCCCGCGTCTCGGGCATCGCCAGCCATACCAGCAGCACGCAGAGCAGGCCGATCACCCCCAGCAGGGCGAAGGCCACGCCCGGGCTGATCCAGCTCGCCACGGCCCCCGCCAGGCTGGTGCTGATGGTGCCGCCGATCCCGACCGACAGGCCGAACAGCCCCATGCACAGGTTGAAGCGGTTGCTGCCCCGCGTCAGGTCGGCGGCAATCAGCGGCAGCATCACGTTCAGCGTCGCGGCGCTGATGCCGTCCAGCGCCTGCACGAAGATCAGCCCGACCGGCGCCTCCACCAGCGCCAGCAGCGCGCCGCGCAGCGGCAGCATGCTGAAGCCCACCATCAGCACCAGCCGCCGGCCGCGCGCCTCCGCCAGCCACCCCACCGAGGGCGAGATGGCCACCACCACGAGCTGCGGCACAACGATGGAGGCGGCGATGATCAGGCTCGCCTCCTCGCCGGACTGGCGCGTCACCGCCGTGCCGGCCAGCGGCAGCATGGCGGCGTTGGACAGGGTGAACAGCGCGCAGCAGGCGGCGAAGACCAGGATGCCGCGGTCCCGCAGCAGGTCCAGCAGACCCCGCCCCTTCCTCTCCTGTTGCGCGTGCGCCGCCGCCACATTGGCGGCGAGGTCGGCGGGGCGGATGCTGAGCAGGCAGAGCAGGCTCGGCACGGCCAGCGCCGCCGTCAGCCAGAACACGGCGGCCGGGGAGAGATAGGTGCCCACCAGCCCCATCACGCCCGCGGCGATGGCGCCCCCCAGCGCGGCGAAGCGGGTGTTCCGACCCAGCCGCTCGCCCAGCTTGCCCCGGCCCACCAGCGCAAGGCTGATGGCGGCGATGGAAGGCGTCAGCACGCAGCTGGCAAAGCCGTGCAGCACCTCGGAGAGCAGCACCGGCAGGGTGGAAGGCCAGGCCGCCAGCAGGATCGCCGCCGTGGCGATGGCCAGCAGCGCCAGGATGGCGGTGCGCCGCTTGTCGTACACGGCGTCGACCAGGGCGCCGGCCGGCACCTGGCTGATCATCGCCGTCATGGTGCCCAGGCTGAGGGCGAAGCCGATCTGCACCTCCGTCCAGGCCTGCGTCGTCAGATAGACGGCGACAAACGGGCCGAAGCCGGTCTGCACATCCGCGACGAAGAAGTTCAGCCAGTCGAGGCCGCGCCTGCTGCGTTCGGCAGCCATGCGCGCCTATTCCGCCTTGCCGGGGCTGGGCGGCGCGGCGGGTGGCGGCTCCTTCGCCGGGTCTTGGCCCGGGGCCG
>NZ_JCACVY010000209.1:0-6755 GCF_058833935.1 Roseomonas sp. TS2
CGCACCGGCTGGGAGACGCTCTGCGCCCGCCAGCAGAACACCGGCTACTCGGTCAACGGCACCTTCGCCGAATACGTGGTGGCGGATCCGGACTATGTCGGCCTGCTGCCGGACGCGCTGGATTTCGGCCCGGCCGCACCGGTGCTCTGTGCCGGCGTCACCGTCTACAAGGGGCTGAAGGAGACGTAGGCGCGGCCCGGCGAGTGGGTGGCCATCTCCGGCATCGGCGGGCTTGGCCACATGGCGGTGCAGTATGCCCGGGCCATGGGGCTGCACGTGGCGGCCGTGGACGTGCACCCGGAGAAGCTGGAGCTGGCCCGCAACCTCGGCGCCGACCTGGTGGTGAACGCGCGGGAGCAGGACCCGGGCGAGGTGCTGCAGCGCCGCGCGGGCGGCATGCATGGCGTGCTCGTCACCGCCGTCTCGCCCGCCGCCTTCGAGCAGGCCTTCGCCATGCTGCGGCCGCACGGCACCATGGCGCTGGTCGGCCTGCCGCCGGGCCGCTTCGCCATGCCGATCTTCGACACGGTGCTGAAGCGCATCACCGTGCGCGGCTCGATCGTCGGCACGCGGCAGGACCTGGAGGAGGCGCTGGCCTTCGCCGGAGAGGGCAAGGTGGAAACCCACTTCAGCTGGGGCCGGCTGGAGGAGATCAACGACATCTTCGCCCGCATGGAGCGCGGCGCGATCGATGGCCGCATCGTGCTGAAGCTGGGCTGAGGCACCCCGCGCCCGGCGGAGGGAGGGCGGCGCGCCGCCCGCCCTCCCCCTCCGCTCAGGTCACTTCAGCCCGGCGCAGAAGCGCTGGATGCGCGTGCAGGCCTCGGTCAGCGAGGCGTCGTCAGTCGCGTAGCTGATGCGGAAATGGCCGGGGAACATGAAGGCCGAGCCGTGCACGGCGGCGACGCCCTCATCCTCCAGCAGCGCGGTGACGAAATCCTCGTCCGTCTCGATCTTCTTGCCGGAGGCCGTGGTCTTGCCCAGGCAGCCATGGATCGAGGGGAAGACGTAGAAGGCGCCCTCGGGCACGATGCAGTGGATGCCCGGCGCCTGGTTCAGCAGCCCCACCACCAGGTCGCGGCGGCGCTCATAGACGACGCGCATCGCCTCGACCGAATCCTGCGGCCCCGTCAGCGCCTCGACCGCGGCGGCCTGGGAGATGGAGGAGGTGTTGGAGGTGGACTGGCCCTGCAGCTTGTCCATCGCCTTGATCAGCTTCACCGGCGCGCCGGCGAAGCCGATGCGCCAGCCGGTCATGGCGTAGGCCTTGGAGCAGCCATTCATCGTCACGGTCCGCTCCTTCAGGCGCGGCTCCACCGCGACCAAAGTGCGGGCCTTGAAGCCGCCATAGGTCAGCTTCTCGTAGATGTCGTCGGTGAAGATCCAGATGTCCGGGTGGCGCAGCAGCACCTCGGCCAGCCCCTTCAGCTCCTCCGCGCTGTAGGCGGCGCCGGTGGGGTTGGAGGGGTTGTTCAGCATGAACCACTTGGTGCGGGGCGTGATCGCCGCCTCGAGCTGCTCGGGCGTGATCTTGAAACCCTGGTTCTGCCCGGCCGGCACGATCACCGGCTTGCCCTCGGCCAGCGTCACGATGTCGGGGTAGGAGACCCAGCACGGCGCCGGGATGATCGCCTCGTCGCCGGCGTCGATCGTGGCCAGGATGGCGTTGAAGATCACCTGCTTGCCGCCGGTGGAGACGACGATCTCCTCCGGCTTGTACTCCACCCCGTGCTCGCGGCGGAAATAGGTGGCGCAGGCCTCGCGCAGCGCCCTGGTGCCGGCGACGTCGGTGTAGCGGGTCTCACCCTTCTCGATCGCCGCGATCGCCGCGTCCTTGACGTTGCGGGGGGTGTCGAAATCGGGCTCCCCGGCCGAGAGGCTGATGACATTCTTGCCCTCGGCCTTCAGCGCCCGCGCCTTGGCGGTGATGGCGATGGTCTGGGAGGGGGCGATGCGGTCGAGCCGCTCGGCGATCAGGTTCATGGAAGGATGGGTCCAACTCGAAAGACGGCGGACCCTAGACCCCAGCCGGCTGCCCCGACAAGGCGCCATGCCGCCCGGCAGGGCCGATTCCGCCATGGCGCGGCGCCAAGGCCGGGCCGGCCGTTCCGCCACCGCTCTGGCAGCCCCTGCCCTGCCCGCGGGGGAGCGGCCCTAGTCGCGCAGCGGAGCGGGCAAGGTGTCATCCGTCCTCCGGCTCAGCAGCACGACACCGATCGCCAGCACCCCGAGCACCACATGCGGCACCCAGACCTCCTCCGAAAAGCCGAGCAGCCAGGGGGAGGCCAGCAGGGCGAGCGCCGCCACCACATCCAGCACCAGATGGATGCGGAAGGGGATCAGCTTCAGCAGACCCAGCCGGTAATTGGTCAGCAGGCTGTAGAGGATGGCCCCGAAGCCGAAGGCCCAGAACACCATGCGTGCCGGTTCCTGCCAGGCGAAGCCGAGGAAGTACGGTATTCCGATCAGTACGACGCCATAGATATAGTCGATCAGGGCGTGAATGCTGCGGGGTATGAGCATCGACATTCCTCCGGGGTCACGAGACGGCTCGCCGGACGTCCCGGCCACCCGGACGCCGGGCTCAATGGCCATCGTTCTCGGGCAGGACCGGCATCGTCCGCAGAGAGGGTGTGCCGGGAACAGCACCAGCCCCCTCCAGGGACCTCATCTTCGCCAGCGGTATCCTAGCTGTCGCCGCCGGCCCCCTCCGACCCCGCACCGTCATCAGACGCAGGGCCAGGCGGCGTGCGGTTCAGCACCTTCCTGGCCATGGCGTCCGGGTCCTGGGCGGGCCGGCCACCCTCCGGGCTGAAGGGCCGCCCTTCCACATCGGGCTCATGATCGGCGGGGATGCCATGTGCGTTGCCGGGGCCCTGTGCCCCCAGCCCCTGCGGCCGCGGTCCGCTCGTGCGGTGATCGTCACCCATGCTGTCTTTCCCCTTTCTGCTTCCGGCCCCTCTTTGCTGCCGGCCCCTGCCTGTTGCCGGCACAGACAGGCATCGCCCGCCCATCTGCGGCCTGCGCCGGCATCGGAGACTTCCGGACAAGAGACTCCAGGACGGCCACTCCGCCCTGCCTGCCGGCCAGAAGCTTGTTGCAGAAAGACAAACAGGCCGCCGCCGCGGGGGTTCCCCCTGCGCGGCATGCTGGCCGGATGGCGGTGCGGGAATGACGAAGCCGGTTCTCTTCTGCCTGGCTCGGGTGCCTCCGGAACCCAGGGCGGGTCCGGAGGCGGCCGGCCTCCGGCGCTCAGTCGCGGACGATCCGGCGGTAGAGGTGCCAGGTGGCATGGCCCAGCACCGGCACGACCACCGCCAGGCCGACGAAGAGGGGCAGGCTGCCCAGAGCCAGCAACAGGGCGATGAGGAAGCCCCACAGCGCCAACGGGCCTGGATTGGTTCGCACCGCGCGCAGGGAGGCGCGCATGGCCATGCGTGCGTTGACCGGCAGGCCCCGCCCCGCACGGTCGAGCAGCATCGGGAAGGAGACGACGGTGAGGGAGAACACCAGCACCGCGAACAGGAAGCCCGCCAGGTTGCCCAGCAGCATCAGCTGGTGCCCCTCGCGGCTGTAGAGTACCCGGCTGAGGAAATCGGTGGCGGTGGCCGGGGTATCGCCCAGCGTCATGCCGTAGATCGCCCGCGCGGTGAAGATCCAGGCGACGAAGATGGCCAGCAGCAGCACGCCGAGGCCGATGATGGAGGTGAGGGCCGGAGAGTGGCGCACCGCCAGGGCATCGGTCCAACGGGTCGGCTGGCCCTGCTCACGGCGCCGGCTCAGCTCATAGACGCCGAGCGCCGCGACCGGCCCGAGAAGGGCGAAGCCCGACACCAGCGGCCAGAACAGCGGCATCACATCCCGGCCCGCCGCGAGCTGCGCGGCGATCAGGCCGATGATCGGATAGAGGATCGCCAGGAAGACGAGCTGCGTAGGGTTGGCCAGGAAATCCCGCCAGCCGAGGGCCAGCGCCTGGCCGACCTCCGTGCTGCCGATCCGGTGTATGGCGGGTTCGTGCCGGGCCATGTCGGGCGCCTCGGTCCAGGTCGTGGCCATTGTCGTCCTCCCGCGCCGCGCCGCGGCGCCGTGTTCGATTGCCTGTCGCGCCGGGGGGGCGCGGCATTCGCTTCACGGAAGGCCCGGGCAACGGCAGCCAGGTGGCCTATGGTAGGATGCGTGACCACCACGCCATGCGCAGCCAGGTCGTCCACAAATTCGATCTGGGATGCGGCGCCCGGCCGGCAAGCCGGGCACACGGAAGGTTCAAAGACTGCGCAGGCCGCGCATGGCCAGCAGGGCGAGGCCGCCGCCCAGGCCCGCCAGCGCCAGGATGATGACGGCGAGCGCATTCACCTCCGGCGTCAGCCCCAGCCGCAGCATGGAGAACACCACCATCGGCAGGGTGGTGCCGGCAGGGCCGGAGACGAAGCTCGCCACCACCACATCGTCCAGCGAGAGGGTGAAGGCCAGCAGCCAGCCCGCCGCCAGGCTCGGCGCCATCAGCGGCAGGGTGACGGTGGCGAAGGCCGTGGCCGGACCGGCGCCGAGGTCGCGCGCCGCCTCCTCCAGCTCGGGCGCCATCTCGGCCAGCCGCGCCTGCGCCAGCACCGCCACATAGGCTGCGCCGATGGTGGCATGCGCCAGCAGGATGGTGGTGGCGCCGCGCCCGGCGGGCCAGCCCGTGGCGCCCTCCAGCAGCACGAAGAGCAGCAGCAGGGAGAGGCCCATCACCACGTCCGGCAGCACCAGCGGCGCGCCGGCCAGCACGCCGAACAGCGCCCGGCCGCGGAACGGCCCGTGCCGCGCCAGCACCCAGCCGGTGGCGCCGCCCAGCAGCACCGCCAGCGTGGCCGAGCCCAGCGCCACGCGCAGCGACAGCCAGGCGGCTTCCAGCAGCCGCTCATTCTCGGCCAGGGCGGCGAACCAGCGCAGCGAGAAGCCGCCCCACTGGAAGGGAATGCGGCTCTCGCTGAAGGCATAGCCCGCCAGCAGCAGCACCGGCAGCCACAGGAAGCCGAGGCCCAGCATCAGGCCCAGCCGCGCCATGCCGCCCTGTCCCGTCCCCCGGCTCATCGGCGCGCCTCCAGCCGCTGGAACAGCAGGATGGGCAGCAGCAGCGCCAGCAGCAGCAGCACCGCCAGCGCCGCCGCCACCGGCCAGTCGCGGTTCTGGAAGAATTCCTGCCACAGCACGCGGCCGACAAGCTGCGCCCCCGGCGGCCCCAGCAGCTCGGGGATGACGTATTCCCCCGCCGCCGGGATGAACACCAGCAGGAAGGCCGCCGCCGCCCCCGGCGCCGCCAGCGGCAGGGTGACGGTGCGGAACACCGCCCAGGGCGTGGCGCCGAGATCGGCCGCCGCCTCCTCCATCGCCGGGTCCCGGCGCGAGAGGCTGGCATAGAGCGGCAGCACGGCGAAGGGCAGGTACGCATGCGCCATGCCGAGGAACAGCGCCGGCCAGGAATAGAGCAGCGGCAGCGGATCGGTGATCAGGCCGAGGGATTGCAGCACGGTGTTGACCCAGCCCTCGTCGCGCAGCAGGCCGATCCAGGCGCCGAGGCGCGGCAGGAAGCCGGTCCAGAAGGGCAGCAGAACCGCCATCAGCAGCGGCAGCCGCCAGGCGGGGGTGGCGCGGGCCAGGCCCATGGCCATGGGGAAGCCCAGCAGCAGGCAGAGCGCCGCCGTGCCCGCCGCCACCAGCGCCGCCTGCGCGAAGGCCGCATGGTAGAAGGAATCCTCCAGCACCAGGGCGAAGGGCTCGGTGTTCGGCCCCTCCGCGCCCCAGGGCGGGGCGATGGGCGGCACGCTCTCGGCCGGCCAGGCGAAGGCCAGCACCAGCACCACCAGCAGCGGCGCCGCCACCAGCAGCGCCAGCCACAGCGACGGGACGGCCAGCGGCAAGGGGCGCAGGATGGCGTGCAGCGCGGTGCGCATCAGCCGGCCAGCGGCACCACGGAGGCCGCCTCCCACCCCAGGCGCACGGCGCTGCCACGCGGCGGCGGCGGGCCATCCTCCTCGGCATGGCCCACGCGCAGCAGTGCGCCACCCTCGGCGCGCACCAGCAGCAGGCTGTCATCGCCGCGGAAGGCCACCTCCTCCACCACGCCGCCGGCGCTGTTCGGGCCCTGCGCGCCAGGGCGGAGCGCGATGCGCTCGGGCCGCAGGGCGCAGGCCGTGGTGTCCGGCGGCAGCGCCCCCTCCGGGCGCAGCGTGGCGGCGAGGCCCGGGCAGTCGAAGCCTTCGCCGGCGGCACGGCCCTCCAGCACATTGGCCGTGCCGAGGAACTGGGCGACGAAGCGCGTCGCCGGCCGGTCATAGACCGCGCGCGGGGCGCCAAGTTGCACCACCCGGCCATGCTCCAGCACCGCCACGCGGTCGGCCAGGGCCAGCGCCTCCTGCTGGTCGTGGGTCACCATGATGAAGGCGGCCCCCGTCTCGCGTTGCAGGGCACGCAGCTCGAAGCCGGTGCGCTCGCGCAGATTGGCGTCCAGCGCGCCGAGCGGTTCATCGAGCAGCAGCAGGCGCGGGCGCTTGACCAGGGCGCGGGCCAGCGCCACGCGCTGCCGCTGCCCGCCGGAGAGACGGTGCGGCAGCCGCCCGCCGAAGCCCTCCAGCCCGACCATGGCCAGCGCCTGCTCCACGCGGCCGGCGCGCTCGGCGCGCGGCACGCCATCCCGCTTCAGGCCATAGGCGATGTTGGCGGCCACGTTCAGATGCGGGAACAGGGCATAGGACTGGAACATCATGTTCAGCGGC
>NZ_JCACVY010000210.1:0-6744 GCF_058833935.1 Roseomonas sp. TS2
AAGAGGATGGTCACAGAGCGCATTTCCGCCGATAGGATGCATCGATGAGGTGGTCGCATGCGCATTATCATCACAAACATTCGGCTTGATCAGCGCTCCGGTACTGAGATTGTCACATCAGAAGTTGCTCGGGGATTAGTCGAGCGAGGCCACCAAGTGGCCGTCTATGTCACATCACCCTTAGGGGGCCTTGCGATTGATCTGCGCAAAGCTGGTGTGTTGGTGACCGAGCGGATTGAAGCGCTCAGCCACTTCGATCCAGATATCTTGCATGGTCACCACACCACACCATTCCTTATTATGCGCACCCTCTTTCCTGAAGTGCCTGCTCTGTGGTTCTGCCATGATGCAACTTCCTGGCATGATGAGCCGCCGGTTTTAAACAGTATTGGGCTCTACGTTGCCCACAGTATCCCGAGCCGGAATCGTATACTTGCCTCGCCTGGCATTGACCCAGCGCGAGTGTACACTCTGCATAATGCTAGTGGCTTACCCTTTCAGGAGGCTCCACCCCCGGCGCAGCTTCGCCGGGTACTGGTGGTTGCGAAGTACAATGCTCAGCATGTCAATGTTGTGAAGGAAGCCTGTCAAGAAAGGGGCCTTGAGGTAGAAATTGTTGGCGGTGGAGTTGGAAGGCTTTCTTCCACGTTGCACGAAATCTTTGAACAAAATGATCTTGTGGTAACAAGCGGAAAAGCCGCGATGGAAGCAATTTGTGCTAACCGCCCGGTGCTTTGTGCGGATGAAAACGGAATCGCGGGATTGATTACGCCTGATGTAGCCACATCCTGGTTCCTGAGGAATTTCGGCTCATCTATACGCCGTCTACCTTCTGAAGCAGCATCAGTCAGCGCCGAGCTTGATTTGTACAATCCTGAGGATTTTGCCCGGACGCGAACTCTTCTGCGACCGCATCTGGCTTTATCGCGCTATCTGGATGAACTCGAGGCACTATATCAGCAGATAGCAGACCACCGGCGGAAAGACGAGCGGCTGGATTTTGCCCGAACTTTGGAGATGGCGCTACCCAGTTTCCGCATCGATGGGCCTTTGTTGCCACAAAGCCTGGATTGGAAGAACAAGGCAGAAGTATTGGCTGCAGAGCTTCTGGAGTTGAAGTGGCAAAATTTTTCTTTCGGCGACAAGCCTGACACACGGAAGTTGTCCTTCACTATAAACCAGCTAGGCCAGCACGCGCTTGAGGAGGGGTGGTCGAAGAATGATCCGCAAGGAACTTGGCTCGCTCAGGAGGCACGCATTACGTTACCTAGCCGTACGAATTGGTCGGACTTCGATGGCATAAAACTGGAAGGAGCGCTGGATCTACCCGCGTGTGTCGATGCGCCAGACTGTCCGCTTCATATCAAGGCCAACGGGACTGACGTCGACATCAAGATAGCGCCTGATATGAAGGGGAAAAGGCAGGGATATTTTTATCTGTGGTTTGCCTTTCCGAAGAATATAGATCGTGAGCAGGATTTACAGCTTCAGATACTAATTCACGGGCAGAGAGCATCTACTTCGGAAGCCGTGGCGGGCCCGAAGGGATTCCGCCTGGTATCATTACATATGACAGGGAATTACCGACGGTAATCGGAACTGACCTTCCCACGTGAACTCGGCTTATGTGGGGTGAGAGAGTTGGCCTTCTCAATGCCCGTTTGAGAATAGCCATGGATGGGCGATGCGCCTGAGGAGGAGCGCGCCCATACCGAGGCGGTTCATGGCTTCAGAGACGCCGCAGCTACCTTCGTAGTCAGGAACCAGGCGGCTCCAGCGGATCATCCAGCCGAAGGCTCTCTCCACCATCCTGCGGCGTGACAGGACCTGGAAGCCTTTCTGATCCGCCTGCTTGCGCACGACCCCGCTGAGGAAGTCATCATTCGCAGGGCCACCGCTGCCGCCATAGCGCACTCCACACCGTTCCGCGCCTTGAAGCAGACCGGCGGCCCGGCAGAAGGCCACAACAAGTCTATCCGAAGAAAGTTGGTATGAGCGACGTGCGGATCGGCAAGATCGCGCACCATGTGCCGCAGCGCCAGCCGCAGGGGCGCCGCAGCCGCCGGCCTCCATCGGACGCCAGGCGGCGGCAGTCCGCCTCACGGGCTGAAGCGGGTCCAGCCGGGCACCTGCGCGGTCAGGTTGACCTCGCGCCATTTCGGATGGCGCGGCGGCTGCAGCAGCATCGGGAACTTCTGGTTGAAGCGCTGCAGGAAACGCACCAACTTGCCATGCCGCTCGGTTCCTGGCTTCCAGGCATAGACCGCCAGCACCGCTCCCACCGCAACCGTCTGCACCGGGCTGCCCTCGGCCACAAGGTTGGGATAATCGGCATGATCGATGGGCGCCGGTAGGTAGGTCTGCAGCAAGGGCGGCGCCAGCGGCAGTGAAAGCAGATGCAGCCCCTCCTCCGCCCGCACGCCCGAGAACAGGCGGGCGGGCTTGCCGGTGACATAGACCAGCGCAGCGATCTCACCCCGCCGCAGGCGCTCCAGCGCCACGTCCTGCGGCGCGTGCACCGCCTTTACCTCCAGGTCCAGGCTGCCGAAGATAAGGGAGGCCGTCATCGCCGTGCCGCTGCCGGGCAGGTCCACGTTCACAGGCTGGCCGGCAAGATCCTCCACCCGCATGATGTCCGGGCGCGCGAGGATATGCACCTCCTCGTCGTAGAGCTTGGCGACGTACTGCACGAGCTGGCTGACGCCGGGGAACAGCCGGTCCCGCATCACCGCCGCCAGCACGTCGGACTGGACGATGGCGATGTCGATGCCCCGGAGGTAGAGCAGGTCCGAGATGTTCTGCATCGAGCCCTTGCCGATGACAGGCAGGACACGCAGGTACTCGCCCTCGTCGAGCACCGCGGCCAGATCGGTGGCAATGCGGATGTAGGTGCCATCGACGCCGCCGGAAATCACGCCGACGGTGCCGGCATTCACCTCCCGCGTCGCTTCCGCCGCGCTGCGCCGGGGGCCGCTGCCCTGCGCCCAGGCCGCTGGTCCTCCCAGGAGGGTCAAAGCACCGGACATCAGGGCGGCACGCCGGCCGAAGGAGTGCGAGGGCATAGTCCGGGGGTTCTCCATGTTTTGCGGGGGCGCTCAGCGCCGTTCCAGGCGCGACAATGCGGGAGCGACCTGCGCCTCCCCCAGCAACATGGCCTGCCGGTACCACCGGACGGCCAGGGCAGGATCAGGGCGGATGCCCTGGACGCCTATCCTGTCCAGGAACGCCGGGTCGTAGGTCTGGCCCAGCGCCGCGGCGGCCTTTCCGCTGCCGGCCTCGGCGGCATAGGCGTAGAGCCGCCTGGCAGCCGAGATGTCGCGCAGCGCCAGCATCTCGTCGGCGCGCCGGATCACCGCCTCCAGCCTTTCCGGGGATCCAGTAGGGCGAGGGCGCGGCGGGGGGACGGTGGTAGCCACCGGCGCTTGCGCCGGCGCTGCAGCCCGAGCCGGCTCGGGTCCGGATGCGGAAGCCGTTCCAGGAACCGGTTCCGGGGCCGTCGCGGGGGCGGATGCGGCTTGTGGCGGCTGCGGGGGCGCCATGGGCTGCGGCTCAGGCACTGGCTCGGCCTTGGCCAGAGCCTCCGCGCGGCGGGCCCAGACAAGAGCCAGCAGGGGGTCGGAGGGTGTGCCCTCCGCACCGAGGCCTTTCAGGAAATCCGGCTGATAGGTCCGGCTGAGGGCGGCGGCGGCCTGACTGCTGCCGGCTTGCGCGGCCTGCTGGTACAGCAGGCGGGCGGCTGCAATGTCGCCAAGGGCCAGCTTCTCCTCCGCCTGCTTCAGCAGCGCCGCCTTTTCCTCTGCGGAGAGCGAGGGGGCGGAGAGCGCCGGAGGAGGCGGAGCGGGTGGCACGGGCGCCACGGCTCCCGCTTTCTCCGCGGGCGGGCGGGCGGCTTCCTGGCCCGCTGCCAAGCTGGCTTCTGGCGGGCCGCCGGACGGTGAGATGGCCTCTGGCACAACCGGAGAGGCCAGTTCCCTTGCCGGTGCGGCGGCCTCGGCGGCGCTCTGCGATGCGGGAGCTTCGGTCCTTGCCGCTTCCGGCCCGGCACGCTCCGCCGCGCCAGGATGAACAGCCTCTGCCTGCGGCGGCGTCGTGGGTTCGGCGCGATTCTCCGGACCAGGGTCCTCTGCCGTCACCTCCGGGGCAGGAGGCGGTGCGGATGCGGCCTCCTCCTGTGGGCCCTGGGGCATGGCCGCCAAGGGCGCATCCTCGGGTGCAGCCTTCGGCGCACTGTTGGGCTCCGCATCCCTTGGCGCGGGCCGATCGCTGGAGGCAAGGTCGGGCGAATCCCGAAGGTTCTCTCCGGGCTGTGGTGCTTCCGGCGGTGGGCCCTGGACCGCCTCGGACTCAGGGGAGGCGGGCACGTCGGTGGAGGGCTCCACGGCCTCCGTGCTTTTCTCATGCTGTTCGGCGGGTACCAAGGGCAATGCTTGCTCGTCCGGTGCCGGGGTGGAGACAGCCACCTCCGAGCCTGCCGGGGAGCTTTCGGGCGCGCGCGGGGATTGCGGGACAGGCGTTTCCGGAGCAATCACCGGGAGCGGCTCGGGGCCGGACTCTGGTTCAGGTCCTGGGCCGACAAGCGGAACATGGTCCGTGTGTTCGCCGAAGTGCGCCTCGTCGCTGCGGGCGAAATCAAGCCGATACGGGAAGCTGCCCGAGATGGCGGAAGCTTGCGGCGGCAGCGCCGGCTCCTCCATTCCCCGAAGCCCGGTGGCCGCCGCATCCATCCTGCCGGCCGGGCTACTGACATCGTCCCTGGGCACCTTGTCCTCGGGCATCCCCTCTTTGGGCATCTCGGCCTCAGGTGCCTCAGCGGCGGCCTCCAGCAGAGCCAGTTCCTGATCCAGTTGGCTGGCCATGGTGAGCAGCCGCGAAATCTCGGCCTGCAATGCCGTGACATCCTCCTGCTCCTGCGTGGGGCGGGCCGGCGCCTGCACGACATCCAGGGGTGTTGGCGCCGGCGGCGTGTCGCCGGTGGCAGCAGTCCGCCAAGTGGGCGCCGCGTCGGCGGAGAGGACGAGCCGCGGCGCCTCCTGCCCGCGCCCGGCGTTCGAGCCATCATAATACTGGCCGAGCCAGTGCGGCAGATAGACCACAGCCCCGCCGCCCAGGCTCAGCATGGCCGCGCAACTCATGAGGAGCAGCATTCCCGGGCGAGGCCGGCTCTCGGAAGCCGATGATCTATCGTTCCCGTATCCGGCAGTCCCGCTTGCCGAGGGCCTCGCGTCTTCTTGTCGCGGCATATGATGATAAGGGCCCATGGTGTTCGGCCATGGTTCACTCTTGCCAGATGCCAGGGCTATTCAAGAACAGGTGAAAAGCCATGATACCGAGAGACTTCACCAAGGCTTGGCGCCAAGAATTCAGCATTAGCTGGACATTTTGGATTAATTGTAAGTCCCTCCTGTCCGACGTTGCCTGCTGGAGGCGAGAATGACGAGCATGCGGAATGCTGGGTCTGACCTGGGCCGCTGGTTGGCGCCGCTCTGGAGGTGATGGGGCGCAAGATCCGCCGCAGCTAAGGCTCAGGACCTATCAACGAGCCCTCGTGCTTCGATGCTGCTGTGCTTCCATGGTTGCCGGAGGTGCTGCGTTGGCGGGCCTGTTCTGGCTCATGCAGGTTCGCCGACGTGATGCGCCTGTCGAGTACGGACCGCACAAGACGCTGTGCAACCGCCGCCTCGTCCGCTGGAGGCGCATGGGTGTCTTCAACCGTATCCTCGCCGGGCTGGCCGGCCACGAAGGGCAGCCGGACCCGCTGATGATCGAAGCTACTTACCTCAAGTTGCACAGCGCAGCCGCAAGCCTGCTCAAAAGCGGGCTGTCCCCTGTCCTGTCGGGCGCCCCAGGGTCGGGCCTGAGTTCCAAGCCTCACGCCGTCCCTGATGGCCAAGGCCGCCCGCTCATCATGCTGATCTCCGAAGGACCGGATGAGCGACCACACGGGTGCCGCGCTGATGCCGGCGCCCTGCCGTCCGCCCGCGCCCTGATCGGCGACAGGGGCTATGACAGCGGTCGCTTTCGCCAGCCTGGCCGATCACGGCATCGAGCCTCGCATTCCCTTGCGCCGCGGCCGCAAGCAGCGCATCGCGCATGACAGAATGCTCTACCGCCAGCGGCACCGCATCGAGATCATGTTCAGCAAGCTCAAGGGGTGGCGCCGCATCGCCACGCTCCATGACCGCTGCGCTCACACCTTCCTGTGCGCTACTTGCCTCGCCGCCATCCTCTTCTGGATCGATGATACCAATTCTCTTCAGATAGACTTGTTGTGGCCTTCTGCCGGGCCGCTGGTTTGCTTCAAAGCGCGGAACGGTGTGAAATTCGCCATGGCGGCAGCGGCGGCCCTGCCGAAGTGACTTCGATGCGCATGCGCGGGAAAGGGCGCAGGCTTGATTCTGCCCTTCTACGACGTCGCGGCCGTGGAGCTGCACCTGACCGGGATTTTCCAGACTGCTGCACCGGGCGCCCACGCCGTGCCCGCCGTCGATCAGGCTGACTCGCACACCGTGCCTGCCAACATCGCCCTCCTGCCCTTGCCGCCTTGCTCCCCGGCGCCGAATCCGGTCGAAAACGTCTGGCAGCTCATGCGCGACAGCTGGCCAGCCAACTAGGTCTTCAAAGCCGGTGCCGGCATCGTTGACGACGGCGGCTTCGCCTGAAACATCTTCATCCAACAGCTCTGGAAGATCATGGCCAACGGCCTGCGAAAATGAGCTCAGGAGTGCTGTCATGGAGACTTGGTAC
>NZ_JCACVY010000211.1:0-6738 GCF_058833935.1 Roseomonas sp. TS2
GCTAGAGAGGATTGAACTCTCGACCTCTCCCTTACCAAGGGAGTGCTCTACCACTGAGCTACAGCAGCATACCGCCGTGGAAGCGAGGCGCTCTCTAAGGGCGGGGGCGGGGCGGCGCAACCCCTTTTTTGCGCCGGGGGCGGAAAACCGCCCCCGGCGCCTGGCGGGAGAAAGGCCTTCCGCCCCCTGCCGGAGGTGGCGGGGTAGGCCTTCTCAGGCGCCGGGCTCGCCGAAGCCGCGCCCCTTCCGCGCCGCCTCCCACACGCCAAGCGCGGCGATGGCGAGGTTCGGCAGCGCCGATTGCAGCTCGGCCGAGAGGCTGATGCCGAAGCCGGCGGCCAGCAGCAGGAACAGGCCGCGCCAGGTGCTGGGCTGGCCGATCTGCTGGCGAATCCATTCGCTCATGGTCGATACTCCCTGGGGGGTGGGATCAGGCTGGGGGCCGGGATCAGACGCCGTTCAGCGTCAGCGCCTCGGCAGCGATGGTTACCGTGCCCGGGCCCGTCACGCTGGCGGTTTGCGCCAAGGGCCCGTAGGCGAGGGCATTGCCACCGCTCGCCGCGTCATAGAGGCCGAGATGCGTCAGGCCGCCGGCGGCGCCCGTGAAGACGAAGCGCAGCGCCTCGGTGTTCCGCTGCGCGCCGGTGCCGGTGAAGATGACCCGCTGGCGGGCATAGCCATTGCCGGCCGGCTCGCCGGTCAGGCCGCCGGCGCCCGCCCCGGTGCCGAGACCGGCATAGACGATGGCGGGCAGCGCGGGCGCGCGGCCGCACAGGGCGCGGGCCAGCATGTTGCGGGCGTAGTCGGTCAGGGTCGGCATGGAGGTGCGTTCCTTTCTGTCCAAGGAGATGTTGCGCGCAGGGGCGGTGCGGCCTCAGCCGGCCGCCGAGACCGCCTGCAGCATGGCGTCGGGCAGGCGCAGCGGGCGGTGGTCGATGAGGGCGACCTCGCCATTCGCCGCACGGTTCAGCGCGGTGGAGGCGTGGCCGACCAGCATCCGGACGAGCCCGGCAGGCGGAGTCACGGCGGCGCTCTGCACCGTGCCGCCATTCAGGCAGAAGGCCACCTCGCCCTGCGCCCAGGCCAGGGCGGCACGGAACGGCGTGCCCGGAACCATGTTGCCGCCCGGGAGCGCGGCCAGGGTGGCGCCGCCGCTGTCCACCACGCCGAAGATCTCCGACCCGCCGGAGGTGTTGCGGATCAGCAGCCGGTTGGCATCCGTGCCGTCGTCGATCTGCAGCAGGCCCTGGCTGGCGCCGAAGGCAGCGGCATTGGGCAGCATGCCCGCCACCACCACCGTCCCCGCGCCGCCGAGGCCGCCGGGCGGCGACCAGATGGGCGCATCGGCGCTGCGCGACGACGCGGCGGGAGCGCCGGCCGGCGGCAGCACCGGGGAGGTGGCCACCTCGCCCCGCTCGAGCTGCGGGGCGCCGAGGAAGAAGGTGGCGTTGATCGCTGCGCCCGCGTTCTGGGTGAAGTAGAAGCGCGGCACCAGGCCTGTGGTGCCGGAGCCCATCACCGTGGTCAGGCTGGGGCGGGCGAGCGTGGCGCCCGGCGAGACCGCCAGGCTGCTCGGGCTGGCCGTGCCGCCGGCGGTGCGGATCGAAAGCTGGATGTTGGACAGGCCGGCGAGGCTGCCGCCGGTCAGTGCCACGAAGAAGCTCGCCGCCCAGATCTCGGTGGCCGTGGTGGGGACCGAGGTGTCCGCATCGAAGGTCAGCGCCGTGTTGAGGCCGTTGCCGGTGCCGCTCACCTGCAGCTGGAATCCGGGGATGCCGTTCAGCACCGCCGGCCCCAGGAGGACGAGGTTGGCCGGGCTGCCCTGCAGGCTCCAGGTGGATGGCAGGGTGCCGGCGGCCGCGCCCTCGCATCGCGGGTTGCGCAGGCTGTTGGTCCTGCCCGCCTCCACCAGCAGCCGGCGGGCCGGCCCGTGGAAACGTGGCGTGTCCGCCGCCGCGGCCTGCCAGAGCCCGGCCGCATCCTGCACCAGCGCCGCACCGGCGCGGCTGAGGGCGACGCGCCCCGCGTGATCCGGGCCCAGCGCGCGCAGCGGGATGCCCGCGCCGGGCAGCCCGAGAAGACTGGCCGTGGTGATCATCAGGGCGCCCCCGCCCCCACCAGCTGGCAGATCTTCGTCGTGCCGCCATCCGGCGAGTAGGCCAGCAGCGTCGCCACGCCGCCGGCGCGGATCCTGGTGAAGCCATCGCTGTTGGTGGGCGAGGCGTTGCTGGTGAAGCCCGACAGCGTCAGCCCCAGATCCGCCCCCGTGCGGTTCACCACCGTGCAGGAGAAGCCATCGCCCGTGTTGGCCCAGCTCAGCGAGAGGGTGGTGCCGGCGTTGGCCACGAGCATCCGCGCATTGTGCGCGGCATGCGTGACGGTGGTGGCCGCCGAGAGCAGCACGGAGGTCAGCCGCCGGTCGGTGAACTGCGCGTCCACATACTGCTTCGTCGCCGCATGCAGGCTGGCCGCCGGGCTGGCGGGCAGCACCAGCGGGCCGGTCAGCGTCACCGTGCCGTTGGCGGCGATGCGGAAGCGTTCCGCCACGCTGCCGCCCTGGCGGGTCTCCACCACCACCGCGCCGGCCTCCGCGCCGCTGGTCACCGCCTCCGCCACCGTCACGAGGCGGGCGAAGACCTGCTCTGTGCCGGCGCTGTTGTTGCCGCTGCTCTCCAGCACGCCGATGCGGTCATTGGCCGCCGGCGTTGCGGAGAGGCGGCGCAGCCGCACCGTCTGCGCCGCCGTCATGCCGCTGCCACCGAAGGTGAAGCCGGCATTCGGGTTGCCCGTCTCGCCGGCGAAGACGCAGTCGGTGCCGGAGATCGAGAAGCTGGCGTAAGGCGCGTTGCCGCTGTTGTGGAGCCGGAGCTGGCTGCCCAGGCTGGCGCTGCGGCGGTGCAGGTTCACCGCGCCATCCGTGTCCATCGACAGCCGCGTCTCGATCGCGGCGCCCGAGGAGACGGAGGCCAGCTCCAGCCGCCCGGCGGCGATGCGCTGGGTGGTGGGGGTGCCGCTGCCCAGGCGGTTGCCCAGGAGCTGCAGCCGCTGCATCGCCGCCGCGCTGTCGGCGGTGAAGGTGACGGCGCTGGTATCGCAGCCCGAGACGATGAGGTTGCCTGCGCTGGCGCCGAGATGGATGGCGCTGACGGTGACGTTGCCGGTGCCGGGCGCGCCGGTGAAGTCGCAGCCAATGAGCGACAACTGGCCGGCCAGCACCTCGGCGATGCGGCGGGCGCCGCCGGTGATGTTGACGCCGATCATCTCGTGCTGCTCGTTGCCGGTGGTGTTCACCTGCACCGAGCAGCCCTTGGAGGAGAGGAAGCCGCCCACCCACTTGCAGCGCAGCGCCGTGCCGCCGATGCGCACGCCGATGGTGGCGGGGTCCGCGGCGTCCACCCAGCCATCCGTGCCGCTGTTGAAGAAGCTGCAGGAATGCGTGGCGTCCTGGATGTCGAAGCCGATCTCGTGGCCGAACTCGAAGCAGTTGTCGAAGGTGGCCATGTCGACATCGTTGACGACGAAGCCGGTGCCGGGCCGCCGGTTCGGGCTGATGTAGACGGCGCCGCCCGCCGTCCAGCCGGCCGCGTAGGTGCTGCCCACCAGGTCGACCGTGGTGGCGTCCACCACCGCCACCGTCCAGCGGCCGTAGCAGCCCGGCGCGCCGGAGGTGCGCACCTCGGCGATGTTGATGATGTCGCCATTCACCAGGCTGTGCGGCGTGGCCATGGTGACGCGGAACAGCCCGGCGCCGTTGCTGGCGACGTTGGTGATCAGGATTCGGGTGTTCGACCAGCTCCGCGAGGTGGTGACCAGCGGATGCCAGTTCACCTCGCTGATGCGCGAGACGTCGAAGGAGCGGGCGAAGTAGAGGCCGTTGGTGCAGTCGCCCAGGATGTTCTCGATGCGCACGCGCGCATTGCCGTTGCTGTGGATGCCCCAGTTGAAGCCGAGGATCAGCAGGCGGGAGAGCTGGCTGTCGGCGCCGTTGGCGATGCCGCTGCCGCCGCTGCCGTCGCCGATGGTGACGGCGGTGCCGGCGAAGGCGGCCACCTCGTCCAGCCCCTCGCGCAGCGTGGCCGGCACGCCGAGGCCGCGGCGGAACAGGGCGATGCCGTCCAGCCCGCCATTGCGCCGCACCCGGATGGTGTAGGCGGGATCGACGATCAGCGCGTACGGCACGCCGCTGTAGCTGCCGCCGATCCGCCAGCCGCCTGAGCCGGGGCGGCCGCGCAGGAAGACGCCATCCTTCAGGATCAGGTCGGCCGCGCCGATCAGGTAGCGGCGCGGGCCGATCAGAACCGTGCCGCCGCCGCGCGACGCGGCCGCGTCGATCGCCGCCTGGATGGCGGCGGTGTCGTCGGTCACGCCATCGCCCACTGCCCCGTAGTCGCGCACATGCAGCTCGCGGTCGGCCATGATGCCGCCGCGCAGCTGCCGGATGGTGGCGCGCCGCGTCTCCGCGGCGGCCTGGCTGCCCTGCACGAGCGGCGCCACATCATCGTCGGTGAGAGCGGCGGCCGCCGGCAGTTCCGTGATCTTCTTGTCGGACATGGAGCAGTGATCCTTGTGGGCAGGGGAGGGCGGTCTGGCGCGGTCAGAGCAGCAATTCGCCGCCCTCGGCGGCGGCGAGGCTGGCGCCGGACTCGGTCAGCAGCGCGAAGGGCTCGGTGACGACGAAGGACGCCGAGGTCTGCGCCGCCAGCGGCTCCGCCGTGTCCTGCACCCGGATGCGGTAGCCCGAGCCGGGGTCGGGCGCGGTGAAGCTGGCCGAGGCGCCGCCCGACGCCACCGCCACCACAACCGGGCCGGCGATGACCGCGCCCGCGGCGTTGAGCATGCTGAAGCTCAGGCTGGTGACCGGCCCGGTGACGCGCGCGCCGATGGTGAAGCTGCGGCCGATGTAGAGGCCGGTCGGCACCGGATCGAGCGCGACGCTGCGCGTCTCGGCCGGCACCGGGCCGAGCGAGAACTCGAAGCCCAGCGCGGTGCTGCCGTTCAGCCGCAGCGGCGGGGCCGAGGCGTCCAGCACCAGCCCGTTGCCCACGCCCGCGCTGCTGCGCACCGGCAGGAAGGTGAGCGAATCCGCCGATTGCAGCACCACCACATGCCCCGGCTGCAGCCGGGCGGCGACGCTGGTGAAGTAGCCCGGCGCCAGCACTGCGGCGCGGGTGTCCGTGGTGACGTAGAGCCAGAGGGTGAAGCTGTCCGTGCTGGCGAGCGAGGACAGGCCGCGTGGATCGAACGGCATGCGCGTCTCCTGGATGGGTCGCGAAGGGCGTGCGGGCCCGATCCGCGTGCCGGCCCCTGGCGCATGGCGAATGGCGCATGGCGAAGGGCCGGCGCGTGGAGGGGCCGGGAAGGGCGATCAGGAATGCCGGGGAAACGGGCCTGCGCTGGACGCAGCTCACCCGTTGATGGCTAGGATTTAAAGAACATATTGACGCTTTGTCAAGAAAATATTCCCAAATCTATCATCGCCACGCCGCAGCCCGTGGACCCCTGGGCGGCGGGGAATTAACCTGCCGTTCCGTCTCCATTCCGCTGCAGGGACCGCACGATGCTCCGACGCCGGATCGCCACCGCCGCCTTCGCCGCCCTGCTGGGCCTGTCCGCTGCCATGCCCGCCCGCGCCCAGCAGCCGGAGACGGTGCTGAACGTGTACAACTGGTCGGACTACATCGACCCCTATGCCGTGGCGCAGTTCCAGCAGGAGACCGGCATTCGCATCCGCTACGATGTGTATGACAGCCTGGAGACGCTGGAAGGGAAGCTGTCCGCCGGACGCTCGGGCTACGACATCATCGTGCCGACCAGCGAGCCCACCTTCTCCCGCCTGGCGCGGGCCGGTGCGCTGAAGCCGCTCGACCGCGCGCTGATCCCGAACTGGGGCAAGCAGGATGCCACGCTGCTGCGGCAGGTGGAGAGCAGCGACCCGGGCAACCGCTTCGGCGCCATCTATCTCTACGGCACGGTGGGCCTCGGCATCCGCGCCGACCGCGTGCGCGAGCTGTTCCCCGACGCGCCGACCGACAGCCTCGACCTGCTGATGAAGCCCGAGAACGCCCGCCGCCTGGCACGCTGCGGCATCGCGGTGATGGATTCCGCCACCGACGTGCTGCCCAGCATCCTGCAATGGCTCGGCCGCGACCCCAACAGCACCGAGCCGCGCGACCTGCGCGCCGCCGAGGATGCGCTGACGGCCATCCGCCCGCATGTCCGCGCCATCACCGCCAGCGGCAACATCCTCGATGCCCTGGCCAATGGCGAATACTGCGTGGCGCTGACCTATTCGGGCGATGTCATCCAGGCACAGGCGCGCGCGCGGGAGGCGAAGCGCGGCGTCGAGATCGGCTATGTGGCGCCGAAGGAGGGCGCGCAGCTCTGGTTCGACATGCTGGCCATCCCGGCCGACGCGCCGCACCCGGAGGCGGCGCACCGCTTCATCGACTTCCTGCTGCAGCCGGCGGTGATGGCGGGCATCACCAACCATGTCCGCTACCCCAACGCCGTGCCGGAGGCGCGCCCGATGGTGAACCCGGCGGTGCGGGACGACCCGGATGTCTACCCCACGCCCGAGATGCTGAAGCGCACCTTCACCACCGCGCCGCTGACGCCCGCGGCGGAGCGGGCGCGCAGCCGCAGCTGGAGCCGCTTCAAGGCCGGCCGCTGAATTGTGCCGCTGCTGTCCCTCCGTGGCCTGAGCAAGCGCTTCGGCCAGACCCTCGCGCTCGCCCGCCG
>NZ_JCACVY010000212.1:0-6690 GCF_058833935.1 Roseomonas sp. TS2
CCGCACCGCCACCAGGCCGCGCGGCGGGGTGCGGGCGAAGAGGCGCAGGACCAGCGTGTCGTCGGCCAGCACCGGCAGGCTTTCCTCGCCGCGCAGCGCCAGGGTCTGCGGCAGCGGCCAGGCCGGGTTGGCGGCGGTGAAGTCCGCCACCTCCTGCGCCGTGGCGAGGCCGCGCACCTGCAGCCGCAGCCAGGTGAAGATCTTCGCCGCCAGCGGGTCGGCGCCCTGGCTGGCAATGCTCTCGGCCTCGCTCCAGCGGCCGGCCTGCGCGGCCACCATGGCGGCGCGGCCGGTGGCGCGGGCGCTCTCCGTCGCCCAGGGCTGCGCTTCCGCCGTGGCGGCGAGAGGCGGCGCGAGGAAGGCCAGGGCCAGCAGCGGAGCGGCGAGCAGGCGGTGGCGGAGGGCGGGGCGGAAGCCAGGGCGGCGCGGCGCGGGGCACATGGGGCCGGACCCTAGCCGATCGGTCCCGCCTTGTCCCGCGCGGCGGAAGGGCAACCATGCGCGCGTGCCGCTTGTGTGGCGCCGCCGCCGCGCCTAGCTTCCCGCCTCTGCGGGCGCGCCGCCGCGCCACGCCGCCAGCCACTCCGGGAAGGAAAGTCTCGTCCGATGTTCAAGGGATCCCTCGTCGCGCTGATCACGCCGATGACCGAGGCCGGCGCCGTGGACGAGAAAGCCTTCCAGGATTTCGTCAACTGGCAGGTGGCCGAGGGCACCAGCGGCCTCATCCCCGTGGGCACCACCGGCGAGAGCCCGACCCTGTCGCATGAGGAGCACCACCGCGTGGTGGCGCTGTGCGTCGAGGCGGCGGGCGGGCGGGTGCCGGTGATCGCCGGCACGGGCAGCAACAGCACGGCCGAGGCGATCGAGCTGACCCGCCACGCCAAGGCGGCCGGCGCCGACGCCGCCCTGGTGGTGACGCCCTACTACAACAAGCCGACGCAGGAAGGCCTCTACCTGCACTTCACCGCCATCGCCGACGCGGTGGACCTGCCGATCATCATCTACAACATCCCGCCCCGCAGCGTGATCGACATGTCGGTCGAGACCATGGCGCGGCTGGCGAAGCACCCCAACATCATCGGCGTGAAGGACGCGACGGCGAACCTGACCCGCCCGCTGCACACCCGGCTCGCCTGCGGCACCGATTTCTGCCAGCTCTCGGGCGAGGACCACACGGCGCTCGCCTTCCGCGCCGCGGGCGGGGTGGGCTGCATCAGCGTGACGGCCAATGTGGCGCCGCGCCTCTGCGCCGAGATGCACGCCGCCTGGGAGGCCGGGCGGATCGACGAGGCGATGGCCCTCCAGGACCGGCTGACGCCGCTGCACGACGCGATGTTCTGCGAGACCTCGCCCGGCCCGGTGAAGTACGCCGCCAGCCTGCTGGCCAAGTCCTCCGCGTTCTGCCGCCTGCCCATGGCGCCGGTGGCGGACGCCACCCGGGCGCGCGTGAAGGCCGCCATGGTCACGGCCGGCCTGCTCAACTGAGGCGCCCGCCGCACTGAAACCGGGGCGGGGCGGGCGCCGTTCCTTCCTGCCCAACGCTTCCCCGCCGCCACCCTCCCACCCCCGGCGGGGACGAGACTGAGAGAACGATGGCCGAGCCCCGCAAGAAATCGCTGATCTCCCACGGCACCGCCGCGCAGAACCGCAAGGCGCGCTTCGACTACAAGATCGGCGACACCTACGAGGCCGGGCTGGTGCTGATGGGGCCGGAGGTGAAGTCGCTGCGCGCCGGCCGCGCCGCCATCGCCGAGGCCTGGGCCGGCGAGCGCGACGGCGAGCTGTGGCTGTTCAACTGCTACATCCCGGAATGGCAGGCGGGCAGCTTCGTCTCGCAGTTCGAGCCGCGCCGGCCGCGCAAGCTGCTGCTGAAGAAGAAGCAGATCGAGAGCCTGACCGGTGCCGTGGCGCGCGAGGGCGTGACGCTGGTGCCGCTGGAGATCCTGTTCAACGACCGCGGCATCGCCAAGGTCGTGCTCGGCCTGGGCGAGGGCAAGAACAAGGCCGACAAGCGCCACGCCATCGCCGCGCGCGACTGGCAGCGCGACAAGGCCCGGCTGATGCGCGACAAGGGCTGAACGGCTCTTCCGGGCAGGCCCTAGCCGGCGCCGCGGCCGAGCAGCGCCGCCACCCGCAGCGCGCTGGCCAGCGGCAGCTCGGGGTCTTCCCGCGCCGCGTCCAGCCGCTGCACCAGGGCGGAGAGGGCCAGCCCCTCCGCCGCCGCCATCGCCTCCAGCGCCGCCCAGAAGGCCGGCTCCAGCGCCACGCTGGTGCGGTGGCCCGCCAGGGTGAAGGAGCGCTTCTGGAGGTGGGCGCCGGTCATTGGCGGTGGCTCACCCGGCCCCGGCCAGGGTGGCGCCAGGGCTGACCATCTCCTCCGGCTTCACCCAGGCGTCGAAATCCTCGGGCTTCACATAGCCGAGCCGCTCGGCGGCGTCGCGCAGCGTCAGGTTCTCGGCCAGCGCCTTCTTGCCGATCTGCACCGCCTTGTCGTAGCCGATGCGCGGGTTCAGCACCGTCACCAGCATCAGCGACTTCGCCAGGTTCTCGGCGATACGCGGCCGGTTCGGCTCCAGCTTCTCCACCATGTTGTGGGCGAAGCTCTCGGCGGCGTCGGCCAGCAGCGTCACGGATTGCAGCGTGGCGTTGATGATGACGGGCTTGAAGACGTTCAGCTCCAGGTGGCCCTGCGCGCCGGCCACGGTGATGGCGGTGTGGTTGCCCATCACCTGCGCCGCCACCATGGTCAGCGCCTCCGACTGCGTCGGGTTGGTCTTGCCCGGCATGATAGAGGAGGACAGCCCGTCCGCCGGCACGACCAGCTCGGAGAAGCCGGAGCGCGGCCCGCTGCCCAGCAGGCGGATGTCGTTGCCGATCTTGGTGAGCGACACGGCCAGGGTGTTCAGCACCCCCGACAGCTCGACGAAGGAATCCTCCGCCCCCATCCCCTCGAACTTATTAGGGTTGGGCTGGAAGTCGAGCCCGGTGAGCGCGCGCACCCGCTCGCAGAAGGCGGTGTCGAAGTCAGGATGGCGGTTGAGGCCGGTGCCGACGGCGGTGCCGCCCTGCGGCAGCAGGCGCAGCCGGGGCAGGGCGCCGCGCAGCCGGTCCTGGCCATGCGCCACCTGCGCGGCCCAGGCGGCGAATTCCTGGCCCAGCGTCACCGGCACCGCGTCCATCAGGTGGGTGCGGCCGACCTTGACGATGTCGCCCCATTCCGCCGCCCGCTTCTCCAGCGCCGCCCGCAGCACGCCGAGCGCCGGGATCAGCCGCTGCTCCACCGCCTCGGTGGCGGCGATGTGCATCATGGTGGGGAAACTGTCGTTGGAGGACTGGCCGCGGTTGACGTGGTCGTTCGGGTGCACCGGCTTGCGGGTGCCGAGGGGCTGCCCCAGCATCTCGTTGGCGCGGTTCGAGATGACCTCGTTGGCGTTCATGTTGGTCTGGGTGCCGGAGCCGGTCTGCCAGACGGGAAGGGGGAAGTCGGCATCGCGCTCGCCCGCGGCGATCTCGGCGGCGGCGGCGATGATGGGGTCGGCGATCTCGGCCGGCAATTCGCTCAGCGCCTTGTTGGCCTCGGCGGCGGGGCGTAATAGGCCACGGGCGGCGGCGGCGGCGGGGCGTAGTAGTAGGCCGGCGGCGGTGCCGCCTGGGCGGTGGCGGCGCTGCCGACCAGCGCGCCCACGGCCAGGCCGCCGATGATGCCGGCCACGACCGCGCCGCCATTGCCGCCGCGGTGGCGGTGCCAGTCTCCCGCCTGCGCGGCTGGGCTGGCGAGGCCGATGGCCGCCAGGGCGGCACCGGCAAGGAACAAGGAGCGGAACGGGGTCATGTGGGTCGCCCTCCTGGGCTCTATCCTCCCACTATAGCGCCGATTGGCGCCGGAATAAGGCGAAGCGCGGGCGCGATCGTGGCGCGCCGGGCCTGCGCCCGGCGCGGGGCCGCCGCCTGGCCTCAGGCGCGGGCGCCGTAGGTGGCCAGCTCGATCAGGTTGCCATCCGGGTCTCGGCAATAGACGGAGGTAATGGGGCCGAGGGCCCCCGCCTTCGGCACCGGCCCCAGCTCCACCGTCACGCCACATTCGTGCAGGTGGGCGATGACGTCCTGCGCCGTGACGGCGACGACGAAGCAGAGATCCTGGCAGCCCGGGGCGGCGGCGGGGCCGGTGAACCACTCTTCCTGCGTCGCCGTCTCCGGGCGCAGGTTGATCTTCTGGCCGCCGAACCGCAGCGCGTTGCGGCGCTGCTCGCCAAAGGCCTCGCGGTCCATGCCCAGCACGCGCTGGTACCAGGAGGCCGTGATCTCCACATCCCGGCAGGTGATCACCAGGTGATCCAGCCGGTCCACCGCGAAACGCATGCTCAGCTTCCTCCCTCGCCGCGCGCCGGCTCATGCGGCGCCGGACGCAGCCGGGCCGTCACCTCGATCTCGATGCGCATGGCATCCGTCTGCAGCCCGGCATGGATCATGGTGGAGGCCGGGCGGGCCCGGCCCAGCCACCTCCGCGTGACGGGCCAGCAGAGCGGCCAGTCCTCCCGCCGCGGCACGATGAAGGTGGCGCGCACCACGTCGTCCAGCGTGGCGCCGGCCTGCTCCAGCGCGGCGGCGATGTTGCGGAAGGTCTGCTCGCACTGCTCCGCCACGCCCTCGGCGATGGTCATGGTGGCGTAGTCGTAGCCGGTGGTGCCGGAGACATAGACGGTGTCTCCCACCACCACGGCACGCGAGTAGCCGATCTCTTCCTCGAAGCGGCTGCCCGAGGAGATCAGGCGGCGTTCCATGCGGTGCTCCTCAGCCCGCGGCGGCGGGGCAGGGTTGCGCCCGGCGGACCCGTTCCGCCTGGGCCGGGAAGCGCGCCAGCCTGTCGGCCGGGCGCACGGGGCGGGCCACCAGCTCTCCGCCGCAATTGGGGCACCGCCCGCCGAGCCGCGCCGTGGCGCAGTCCCGGCAGAAGGTGCACTCGAAGGAGCAGATCAGCGCCTGCCGCGAATCGGGCGGCAGGTCGCGGTCGCAGCATTCGCAATTGGGGCGGAGCGCCAGCATGGCCGCGCTCTTACTCCAGCCCGTCGTAGAAGTCGTTGCCCTTGTCGTCCACCACGATGAAGGCGGGGAAGTCCTCCACCTCGATGCGCCAGACGGCTTCCATGCCGAGCTCCGGGTATTCCAGCACCTCTACCTTGCGGATGCAGTCCTGCGCCAGCCGCGCCGCCGGGCCGCCGACCGAGCCCAGGTAGAAGCCGCCATGCGCCTTGCAGGCATTGGTGACAGCCTTGGAGCGGTTGCCCTTGGCAAGCATCACCAGGCTACCGCCGGCGGCCTGGAAGGCGGCCACGTAGCTGTCCATGCGGCCCGCCGTGGTGGGGCCGAAGGAGCCCGTGGGCAGGCCCTCGGGGGTCTTGGCCGGGCCGGCGTAGTAGACCGGGTGGTCCTTCAGGTATTGCGGCAGGCCTTCGCCACGGTCGAGCCGCTCCTGCAGCTTGGCGTGGGCGATGTCGCGCGCCACGACGATGGTGCCGGTGAGCGAGACGCGGGTCTTGACCGGGTGCTTCGACAGCTCGGCGCGGATCTCGTCCATCGGCCGGTTGAGGTCGAGCTTCACCACCTCGCCACCCAGGATCTCGTCCGTGGTCTCGGGCAGGAAGCGGGCCGGGTCGTGCTCCAGCGCCTCCAGGAACACGCCCTCGGGCGTGATCTTGGCCTTGATTTGCCGGTCGGCGGAGCAGGAGACGCCGATACCGATGGGCAGGCTCGCGCCATGGCGGGGCAGGCGGATGACGCGCACGTCGTGGCAGAAATACTTGCCGCCGAACTGCGCGCCGATGCCCAGATTCTGCGTCAGCTTGTGGACTTCCTGCTCCAGCTCGCGGTCGCGCAGGCCGTGGCCGGACCTGTCGCCGGTGGCGGGCAGCTCGTCCAGGTAGCGGGTGGAGGCCAGCTTCACCGTCTTGAGCGTCGTCTCGGCCGAGGTGCCGCCGATGACGATGGCCAGGTGGTAGGGTGGGCAGGCGGAGGTGCCCAGCGTCTTGATCTTCTCCTCCAGGAAGGCCAGCAGCTTCGGCTTGTTCAGCACGGCGCGGGTCTGCTGGAAGAGGAAGGTCTTGTTGGCTGAGCCGCCGCCCTTGAGCACGAACATCATGTGGAACTCGTCCGCATGGTGGTCGCCGGGGGAGGCGTAGATGTCGAACTGCACGGGGAGGTTGTTGCCGGTGTTCACCTCCTCGAACATCGAGAGCGGCGCCATCTGCGAGTAGCGCAGGTTCGTCTCGGTATAGGTACGGTGGACGCCGTAGGAGAGCGCCTCCTCCTCGTCCCCCTCGACCCAGACGCGCTGGCCCTTCTTGCCGAAGACGATGGCGGTGCCGGTGTCCTGGCACATCGGCAGCACGCCGCCGGCCGAGATGGAGGCGTTCTTCAGCAGGTCGAGCGCCACGAAGCGGTCATTGGCGCTGGCCTCGGGGTCCTTCAGGATCTTGGCGAGCTGCTCCAGGTGGCCGGGGCGGAGGAAGTGGGACACCTCCTTGCACGCCGTGAAGGCCAGCTGCTCCAGCGCCCCGGGCGAGACCTTGAGGACCTTCTTGCCCTCGACCTCGATGACCTTCACCCCCTCGATCGGCAGCTTGCGGTAGGTGGTGCGGTCCTCGCCCAGCGGCAGCATGGGGGAGTACTGGAAGCCCTTGCTGCGCTGGGAAA
>NZ_JCACVY010000213.1:0-6674 GCF_058833935.1 Roseomonas sp. TS2
AGGGTGGTGTCCGCCTCCGCCAGGGGCGGCAGGGGCTCGCGACCCAGCCCCAGGGCGTCGCCGACGAAGCCGGGCAGGGCACAGCCGGGCAGCAGCAGGAGAAGGCCGAGCAGGGCGCGCATGCCGATCGCCTCAACAATCACGGGAACGTGATAATGGTTAAGGCGCCAGGCCGCCAGGAAAAGCGGGACCCGGGGAGAGGAATTCCCCGGGCCCCTTCGGCGCCCGGCTACAGCACGGGGCGGGCGGGCACGCGGAACTGCGGCAGCAGCAGCGCGCCGGCGAGGCCGAGGCCCAGCCAGTGTGGCGCGGGCAGCAGCCCGTCCAGCAGCGCCGGGAACACCAGCAGCAGGCCGGCGGCGACGAAGCCCAGCCGCTCCGGCAGGCCGAGCGGCCGGCGCGCCTGGCCCTGGCAGCCGGCCGCCAGCGCGGCGAGGCCGAGCGCCGCCAGCACCACCTGCCAGGCCACGTCCGCCCATGTCATCTGCGGGGTGAGGGAGAGCAGCAGCCCCACCCCCTCCGGGTCGGTAACGAAGACGAAGGGCAGCACGAAGGCGGGCAGGGTGTATTTCCAGGCCTGCAGGGTGGTGCGGTAGGGGCCGGCGCCGGTGATGGCGGCGGCGGCGAAGGGCGAGAGCGCGGTGGGCGGCGAGACCTCGGACAGCACGGCGTAGTAGAAGACGAACATGTGCGCCGCGTAGTCCGGCACGCCGAGCTTCATCAGCGCCGGCGCCGCCACCACGGCCGAGATGATGTAGCTGGCCGTCACCGGCACCGCGAGGCCGACGATCCAGACGATCAGCGCCGTGTAGAGCGCCGTTACCACCAGGGAGCCGCCCGCCGCCTGGATGGCGATCTCGGAGAATTTCAGCCCCAGCCCGGTGAGGGTGATGCAGCCCACGATGATGCCGGCGCAGGCGCAGGTGGCGGCGATGCCCACCGCCTGGATGGCGCCCGAGGCCAGCGCCGTGACCAGCCGGCGCGGCACCATCGCCGTCTCCGCCCGCAGGAAGGAGAGCACCACCGCCACCCCCATGGCGTAGAGCACGGCTAGCGTCGCGCTGTAGCCCAGCGCCATGAACACCACGATGGCGACGAGGGACGAGAAGTGGAAGCCGTAGCGCCGCGCCAGCTCCCCGGCCGGCGTCACCGCCATGGCCTCCAGCGGCGGCACGGCGCCGAGGCGGCGCTGGTCCAGCTCCACCATGAAAAGGAGGGAGGCGTAGTAGAGCACGGTCGGGATCGCCGCCATGCGCAGCACGTCGAGATAGCCGAGCTTGAGGTATTCCGCGATCAGGAAGGCCGCCGCGCCCAGCACGGGGGGCGAGATGATGGCCCCGAGCCCGCCCGCCGCCAGCAGCCCGCCGGCATCGTCGGGGCGGTAGCCGACGCGCTTCATCATCGGCCAGGCCACGGTGCCGAGCGTCACGGTGGTGGCGACGCCCGAGCCCGAGGGGCCGCCCAGCAGGAAGGAGGAGAGCACCACCGTGCGCCCGGCGCTGGTCGGCTTGCCCCCCGTGAGCGCGAAGCTGAAATCGACGAAGAACTTGCCCGCCCCGCTGCCCTGCAGGATGGCGCCGTAGATGGTGAACAGGATGATCAGCGTGGCCGAGACATCCACCGCCGTGCCGAAGATGCCGTCCAGCGTGATGGTCAGGTGCGGGATCAGGCGGGTGGTGTCGTAGCCCCGGTGGGTCCAGGGCGCGGGCAGGTGGTTGCCCCAGAAGGCATAGAGCATGAAGGCGATGGCCACGGCGGGCATGATCCAGCCCGTGGTGCGGCGCGTGGCCTCCAGCACCAGCGCCACCAGCAGCCAGCCCACCACCAGGTCCATCGGCTCGGGGAAGACGTAGCGGTCCAGCAGGTCGTCGCCGCCGGCGATCAGGTACCAGGTGCAGAACAGCCCGGCGCCGATCAGCGCCAGGTCCCACAGCATCAGCCGGTCACGGAAGCGGCGGGAGACGGGGAACAGGAAGAAGCCGATGGCCAGCGCGAAGCCCACATGCACGAAGCGCAGCGTGGTGGTGGGCACGATGTCCCAGGCCGCCCAGAGGTGGAACAGGCTCATCGCCACGGCGAGGAGGGTGGCCGCGTGGCCGAGCAGCCCGCCGAAGCGGTTCTGCACGCCCTCCTCCTCCTCGATCAGCCGCTCCACCCGGGCGGCGGTGCCCTGGTCGAGCGACGCGGGGTCGATCTCCGGCGGCAGGTTGTGGAGCGGCGGGTTGCGCGGGGGCTGCATTCAGCCGCGGCCTCCGCCCGGCGCGGGAGGGAGGCGGGGCCTCATGCCAGCTTCGCGCCCTGCGCCGTCCAGAAGGCCTCGGCCGCCTTGTGCCAGGGGATGCCGGCGGCGGCGCTCTTCTGCGCGGCGAGCGCGAAGTTGCGGCCCTCGGCGTGCACCCGGCCCAGCTCCTCGCGCCCTTCCCAGGCGGCCTTGAGCAGGGCGGCGACCTGCGCCTCCGGCATGTCCTCGCGCACCGCCAGGATGTTGGCCACCGACATCTGCCGGTTGTCCGTGGCCTGCCCCGGATAGGTGCCGGCCGGAATCACCTCGGGGAAATAGACCGGCCCGTGCTTCTCGACGATGCGCGGCACGTACTGGTCGTGGTCGATCAGCACGAGCTGCACGCCGGGCGAGGCGCCAAGGTCGGTGATGGCGCTGGTCGGCACGCCGGAGACGAAGAAATAGGCGTCGAGCTTGCCGTCCTTCACCGCGTTGGTGCTCTCGGCGGGCGAGAGGCGCTCGCGGGCGCGGAAATCCTTGTCGCGGTCCAGCCCGGCGGCCTCCAGCAGGCGGAAGGCCATCACCTCGGTGGCCGAGCCGGGGGCGCCGGTGGAGATGCGCTTGCCCTTCATCCCCTCCAGGCTGGTGATGCCGCTGGCCGCCGTGGTCACCACCTGCATGCGGTTGGTGTAGAGCACCGCGATGGCGCGCGCCGCCACGGGCCGGCCCTTGAAGCGCTCATTGCCGCGCACCGCGTCCACCGCGGCATCCACCTGGGTGAAGACGAGGTCGGCGCGGCCCGCGCCCAGCAATTGCAGGTTGGCCACCGAGCCGCCCGTCACCTCCACCGTGGCGGAGAGGCCGGGGATGGAGCGCGAGAGCAGGTTGGCCAGCCCGCCCCCCAGCGGGTAGTAGACGCCGCCCGTGGTGCCGGTGGCGATGGAGAGCTGCTGGCTGCCCTGCGCCCGGGCGCGCCCGAAGGCGGCCATGCCGCCGGTGGCGGCCAGCCCGGCCAGGATGCTGCGGCGTGCGAGCCTCGGCATTGGAATCCTCCCTGATTTTGTTCTGTATCCGCACCCTATCCTGCCCGCGCGGCCCGGTGGAAGCTTCATCCAGGGCATCCGCCAGGGTGGATGCCAAGGCCGCGCCGCGATTGATGCGCATCAAGGCGTGCCGGGCCGGCGGGGCGCATGATGGGCGCATAGGATAGGAGCAGCCGCCATGACCGTGCTGAACGCCAAGGACCTGATGACCGAGAATGTGGTGACGGTGCCGCCGGAGACGCCGGTGCTGGCCATCGCCCGCCTGCTCTCCGAGCGCGGCATCTCCGCCGTGCCGGTGCTGGGCGCCGATGGCAAGCTGCTCGGCATCGTCACCGAGGCGGACCTGATCCGCCGCCTGACGGGCGGCGACGGCAAGCCGATGGGCCTGCTGCGCCAGCTCTTCACCGACATGGACCGGCTGGCCGACCGCTACGCCGCCAGCCACGGCGCCACCGCCGCCGACGTGATGACGCGCGACGTCGTCACCGTCGCCCCCACCACGCCGGTCTCCGAGATCGCGGCGATGATGGAGGAGAAGGGCATCCGCCGCGTGCTGGTGACGCATGAGAAGCGGCTGCTCGGCCTCGTCAGCCGCGCCGACCTGCTGCGCGCGCTGGTCGAGCCGCCGGCCGAGACGGGCGAGTATTCCGACGAGCGGCTGCGCCGCGCCGTGCTGGCGGCGATGCGGCGCGAGCCCTGGGCGGACACCTTCTTCACCCTGGTCGACGTGAAGGACGGGGTGGTGGAGCTGCACGGCTTCAGCAACAGCGCGGCCGTGCTGCGCGGGCTCAAGGTGCTGGCCGCGCAGGTGCCCGGCGTGAAGGCGGTGGTGGACAACACCCAGCCCATGCCGGCCCAGCTCTTCGCCGCTGCCTGAAGGGGGCGGCCGAGGCGCGGGGCGCCGCCCGGCGGGCAGGCCGGGCGGCGCCCCTCTGCGTTCAGGCGGCCCGGCTCACGCCGCCAGGCGGATGTGGCGGCCCTCCATGGCCTCCACCCGCAGCACGCCGACGATCTGGCCCAGATTGCCGGCCACCAGGTGCAGCATCTCCACCGGCATGGCGTCGAGCGCGATCTCGGTGCGCAGCAGCTCGCCCTCGCGCTGCGAGCGGACGCGGTCGGGCGTCAGGTCACGCTTGGCGAAGGGCTCCAGCACGCGGGAGAGCAGGCCGGGATAGGCTTCGGCGAGGACGGTGAAGCGGGCGGCCGTGAGGGCGCAGGGATGGTCGGACATGGGGAGAAGCTTCCGGATCATTCGGTGGGGATGTCGCGCGGGGTTGATCCCGGCCGCTGCCCCCCGCAGGGCGCTCAGGCGGCCGGGCCGCTAATGACGATCCCGATGTTCCGAATACGGCGCATGGCCGCACGATAAGCCCGCCCCGCGCCGCGAGGCAAGCCCGTTCCTGCGCCTCCCGCGCCCGCCTTCCTCACGGCTGCGGCGCCGCCACCGGCGGGAAGCCCGGCGGGGGCGTGCCCTCGAACATCAGCTTCTGCCGCTGCGCCGGGATCTCGATGCCCAGCTCGTCGAAGCGCTGCTTGATGCGGCGGTTCATCTCGCGCATCACGTTCCAGCGCTGGATCGGCTCGGTCTTGATCCGCACGCGGATCACCGGCCCGTCCGGCGGCAGCCGGTCCACGCCCAGCACCTCCATCTCGTCGCGGATGACGAGGCCCCACTTGGCCTCCGCGCGCATCTCCTGGCAGAGCGCCTGGAGCAGCTCCACCACCTTGTCGGTGCTCTCGCGGTAGGCCACCTGCACGTCGAGCAGGGCGAAGGAGAAGTCCCGCGTCATGTTGGTGACGGCGGTGACGGTGCTGAACGGGATGATGTGCACGCTGCCATCGAGGTCGCGCAGCGTGATGGAGCGGATGGAGAGCTTCTCCACCACGCCGCCCTTGCCGCCGAGATTGACCACGTCGCCCACCGCCATGGCGTCCTCGAACAGCAGGAAGACGCCGGTGATGACGTCCTGCACCAGCTTCTGCGAGCCGAAGCCCAGCGCCAGGCCGATGACGCCGGCGCCGGCCAGCAGCGGCGCCACGTTGACGCCCAGCTCGGTGAGCAGGTTGAAGGCCACGAACAGCAGGATGACGACGAACAGCGTGGTGCGCAGCATCGGCACCAGGGTGCGGACGCGGGCGCTGCGGGCGGCCTCGGCATCGCGCGAGAGGCGGTCGAGGTGGCGCTGGATGGCGGCGTTCACCGCCTCCCACACCACCACCGCCACCACCGCGGTGAAGCCGACCGAGAGGGCCGAGCGCAGCACCCGGCTGCCCAGCTCGCCCGGCGCGAACCAGGCGAAGGAATCGATGCCCCACACCTCCAGCAGGGTGAGCACCGTCAGCACCGTCAGGAAGCCGGAGATGCCGCCCTTCAGCAGCGGCACGTAGCGGTTGGCGCGCGCCTCCAGCGCCGGGTAGCGGCCGGCGAGGTCGGGGGCGATGCGGAAGCTGCCCGCCAGCGCCCGGCGCAGCAGCACGTCGAGCCCCTTGGCGAGCGAGAGCACCAGCACGGTGAGCAGGCTGGCGCGCAGCAGGCGGGTGAAGCCGTCGCGGATCTCGAGCGCCCAGACGCCCCAGAGCGCCAGCAGGTAGAGGATGGCGAGCACGTGCCACACCTCGGCCAGCCAGTCGCGGAAGCGGCGCAACGCGGCGCGGGAGCGGTTCGGCACGTCGCCCGGCTTCAGCGGGGGCGCGCGCAGCTTCTGCGCCACCGCCACCCGGTTCTGCAGCACGATGATGCCGAGGAACACCGAGGCGATCAGCAGCACCAGGCGCAGGATGGCGTCGTAGGCGCCCCAGGGCAGGCCGAACAGCAGCCCCGCCTCCGCCACCGCGCCGCCGGTGATCATCACCACCACGATGCGCCGCAGCCAGACCGTGACATAGGCGGCCGTGAGGTCGGCGCAGGGCAGCAGCCGCAGATGGGCGGAGGCGGGGGAGAACAGCATCCGGCTCAGCGCCATGATCAGCCGGGCGACGATGTAGGCGTTGTTGGCCGTCAGCAGCACGAGCTGGGTGGTGGGCAGCGGCTGCACCGCGCCGATCAGCCCGTAGGAGATGACGGCGAAGGCGGCGATCGGCAGCAGGTCCAGCAGCAGCCGCGCCAGCACCAGCGGCACCCGGCGCAGCCAGGTCCAGGCATTGCCGGCCTCGGGCGCCAGCGCGTCCAGCCGCTCGCGCGGGCGGTGCAGGGCACGGTGCGCCAGCCACTCCGCCAGCACGCCGAGGCCGAGCAGCAGCGCCAGCTTCCAGGAGGCATCGGCCACCCGCGCCTGGGTCACCGGGTCGCGCGCCAGGGAGGAGAACCAGCCGAGCAGCCCCGGCAGGTCGGTGACCGCCTCGGCCGTGCTGACGATCTGGGTGGAGAGCCATTCCAGCCGCTGCGAGGCGCCGATCAGCAGCTGGCCGCC
>NZ_JCACVY010000214.1:0-6672 GCF_058833935.1 Roseomonas sp. TS2
GCGCTGCCCGCTCCTGCGCCAGCCGCTCCTTCTGGGCCTTCAGGAAGCCGCTGGCGGGGAACAGCCGCAGGCCGCGGTCGACCACTGCCTCGGCCTGTCGCCAGCGCCCGTGCTTCTCCAGCCAGCGCGAGAGGTTGAGCATGTAGTAGGGCGAGCGCCCCTTCATCCGCCGGAAGGGCGTGACGTTGAAGGCGTGGCCGCGCATGAAGTTCAGCACGGCCGGGCGCAGCAGATGCACCTCCGCCAGCGCCGTCGCGACCGGATGGCCGGTGTGGCGCAGCGAGACATGGGTGAGCTGCGGGAAGGCCGGCTCCACGCATTCCCGCAGCAGCCGCAGGTCGGCATGTTCCAGCCTGTCGGTGCGCGGGACGGGGTCGTAGACCACGGTCACGCGCTTCGCCCGGCTCTCGCCCGCCTCCAGCGGCTCATGCGTGAAGGGCGTGCCCTGTGGCCCGCGCCGGCCCAGGACCTCGGCATAGATCGGGTGCAGGCTGTTGCGGGGGGAGAGGGAGAGGATATCGGCCCGCTGCCCGCGGCCGAAATACAGCGCGGCATAGGCACCGACGCTGGTGCCGTAGAAGCAGATCCGGCGGTAGCGCGACAGGGTCGGCTTCACGGCCTTGTCGAAGGCCTCGCGGCTCATCGACTGGTAGCCATTGTTGCTGCGCTTCTGCACGCAGATCAGGTCGTAGCCCGCGCCGTGCAGCAGCGTCTCGCCGAAGCCGGGGAGGGTGATGTCGGTCTGGTCGTAGCCGGGGAAGGTCACGACGATCGAATCCACCGGAGCCGCCTGACGCACCCGGCGCATGACGACGATGCCGTCATCGTAGAGTATGCGGCCTTTGTTCTGCGCCTTGGGCTGCGGCATGTCGGTCTCGTCTCCGGCTCGCGGGCAAGGCGCCGGAATAGAATGCCGCAGGGCATGTGGATAGCGCCGGGCCGGCATGGCGCGGATGCGCCGGCTCAGCCCGGGTCGTGGAAGCCCGCCGCGGCGCCGCCCGCCGGAGCGGGGCGGGTCATCGCGTCAGTAGAGGACCTTGCTCACCAGCGGGGCCGATTCGGCATCGTATTTCCCGGCATCCACCAGCCCGCCGGTGTGGGCGGCCAGCAGCTCGCCCATGCTGGGGGCGGCGCGCGGCCGCTCCCGCTCGCCCCACAGCCTGGCGCGCAGGATGGCGCGCTGGCACTGCATGAACACCTCGCGCACCTCCACCAGCAGCACGGTGGCCGGCACCTGGCCCTGCATGGTGTAGCGCTCGCGCAGCGCCGGGTCGGCGGTGAGGCGGCCGGTGCCCGCCACGCGCAGCGTCTCCCCCGCGCCGGGGACCAGGAAGAGCAGCGCCACCGCCGGGTTGTCGATGATGTCGCGCAGCGCGTCGATGCGGTTGTTGCCGCGGCGGTCGGGCAGGGCGAGCGTCGTCTCGTCCAGCACGTCGATGAAGCCGGGGGCGTCGCCGCGCGGCGTGCAATGGGGGCCGCGCGCGCCGAAGGTGGCCAGCAGGCAGAAGGGGCTGGCGGCGATGAAGCCGGCGGTGCGCGGGTCGATCCGGTCGGCCACCTTCTTCATCACCAGCTCGCGCGGCGGGGTGTAGTGCGCCTGCAGCGCCTCGTGGGTGGTGATGGCGTGGGGGTCGTGGCTCATCATCGGCTCCTGCCCGGGAAGTGGCGGATGCTAGGGCGGCCCTCGCGGAGGGGCAATGCGGAGGGGCCAATGCGGAGGGGCAATCCTGGCGGCCCCCCTCGCATCCGGCGCGCGGCGGCGGTATAGGACCAAACCCCCGGAACATCACGAGAATACCGGAGAAGCAGCGCGTGGCCGGCCATTCCCAGTTCAAGAACATCATGCACCGCAAGGGCGCGCAGGACGCCAAGCGCGCGCGCATCTTCGCCAAGCTGATCCGCGAGATCACCGTCAGCGCCCGCCAGGGCCTGCCGGACCCGGCCGCCAACCCGCGGCTGCGCTCGGCGGTGCAGGCAGCGCGCGTGGCCAACATGACCAAGGACACGATCGACCGCGCCATCAAGAAGGCCAGCGGCGGCGCCGGCGGCGAGGACTATGTCGAGGTGCGCTACGAGGGCTATGGCCCGGCCGGCGTGGCCGTCATCGTCGAGACGCTGACGGACAACCGCAACCGCACCGCCTCCGACATCCGCTCCGCCTTCTCCAAGTATGGCGGCGCGTTGGGCGAGACGGGCTCGGTCTCCTTCCAGTTCGACCGCAATGGGGTGGTGCGCTACCCCGCCGCCGTGGCGGATGCCGACACCATGCTGGAGGCCGCCATCGAGGCCGGCGCCGCCGATGTGGAGAGCGGCGCGGAAGGCCACGAGATCCGCACCGCCATCGAGGACCTGTTCACCGTCCGCGACGCGCTCGAGGAGAAGTTCGGCCCGGCGGAGAGCGCCAGGCTGGAATGGCGCCCCAACATCTCGGTCGAGCTGGATGAGGAGAAGGCACGCTCGGTGCTGAAGCTGATCGACGTGCTGGACGAGCATGACGATGTGCAGGCGGTGACGGCCAATTTCGAGCTGCCCGAGGCCGTGCTGGCCAAGCTCTCGGCGGAATAGGCGGCCATGAGCGGTGTGGTCCGCCTGCTGGGGCTCGATCCCGGCCTCCAGCACACCGGCTGGGGGGTGGTGGAGAGCAGCGGCAACCGGCTGCGCCACATCGCCGATGGCGTGATCTCCACCACCACCGAGCTCTCCCTGGCCGAGCGGCTGTGCCAGATCCACCGCGCGCTGAACGCGCTGATGGATCTCTGGCGGCCGGAGGAGGCGGCGGTGGAGCACACCTATGTCAACAAGAACCCGGGTGCCGCGCTGAAGCTGGGGCAGGCGCGCGGCGTGGTGCTGCTGGCGCCCGCCATGGCCGGGCTGAAGGTGGCGGAATACCAGGCCATGGAGGTCAAGCGCGCCGTGGTCGGCACCGGCCATGCCGACAAGACCCAGGTGGCCGACATGGTGCGCCGCCTGCTGCCCGGCGCCACGCTGCGCCGCGCCGATGCCTCGGACGCGCTGGCGGTGGCGATCTGCCACGCGCACCACCGCTCCACCAACCTGGTGCTGGCGAAGGTCCGCGCATGATCGGGAAGCTGATCGGGCGGCTGGACACGCCGCTGGAGGGTGGCTGCATCTTCGACGTGAACGGGGTGGGCTACCTGATCGCCTGCTCGGCGCGCACGCTCTCCGCCCTGCCGCGCCCGCCCGGCACCGGCTCGCTGCTGATCGAGACGGTGGTGCGGGAGGATGCCATCCTGCTCTACGGCTTCGCCGACGTGGCGGAGCGGGACTGGTACCGGACGTTGACCGCCATCCAGGGCGTCGGGCCCAAGGTGGCGCTGGGGCTGCTCTCGGCGCTGGCCCCGGCCGACCTTGCCCGCGCCATCATGGCCGGCGACAAGGGCGCGCTGACCCGGGCGCCCGGGGTAGGGGCCAAGCTGGCCATCCGCCTCGTTTCCGAATTGCGGGAGAAGGTGGGGGCGCTGCCCACCGGCTCGGGCTTCTCCGTGGCCATTCCGGCGCCGGAGCTGCCGCCCGCCGGCCGCGCCCAGGCGGATGCCATCTCGGCGCTGGTCAATCTCGGCATCCGCCGCCCCGAGGCCGGCGCGGCCGTGGCGCGGGTGACGGAGCGCCTCGGCGACGACGCCGCGCTGGAGGCCCTCATCCGCGAGGCGCTGAAGGAGCTGGCCCCCCGATGAACGCCCCCGGGAGATTCCCTGCCCGCCGCCCCGCCGCCGGGCCGCAGCGATCCCTTCACGGCCCTGACCGGCAGCGGACAGAAAAATGAGTGACAGGATTTCGGATCCGCAGCGCAGCGACGAGGATGCGGCCGAGGCCACCCTCCGCCCGCAGACGCTGGACGACTTCACCGGCCAGAAGGCCTCGCGCGAGAACCTGGCCATCTTCATCCAGGCCGCCCGCACCCGTGGCGAGGCGCTGGACCATGTGCTGCTGCACGGCCCGCCCGGCCTTGGCAAGACCACGCTGGCGCAGATCGTGGCGCGCGAGATGGGGGTGGGGTTCCGCGCCACCTCCGGCCCGGTGCTGCAACGCGCCGGCGACCTGGCCGCGATCCTGACCAACCTGCAGCCGCGCGACGTTCTGTTCGTCGACGAGATCCACCGCCTGCAGCCGGCGCTGGAGGAAACCCTCTACCCGGCGATGGAGGACTTCCAGCTCGACCTGATCATCGGCGAGGGGCCGGCGGCGCGCACGGTGCGGATCGACCTGCCGCCCTTCACCCTGGTGGGCGCCACCACCCGCGCCGGGCTGCTGGCGACGCCGCTGCGCGACCGCTTCGGCATCCCGCTGCGCCTGCAGTTCTACACGCCGGAGGAGCTGCTGCTGATTGTCCGCCGCGGCGCGCAGAAGCTCGGCTTCGCGCTGACCGAGGAGGGGGCGCGCGAGATCGCCAACCGCTCGCGCGGCACGCCGCGCATCGCCGGGCGGCTGCTGCGGCGGGTGCGGGATTTCGCGCTGGTCTCCGGCCAGGCGGCGGACCGTGCCATGGCCGATGCCGCGCTGCACCGGCTGGAGGTGGATGAGCGTGGCCTCGACTCGATGGACCGCCGCTACCTCCGCCGCATCGCCGAGCACCACAATGGCGGGCCGGTCGGCGTCGAGACGCTCGCCGCCGCGCTGGCCGAGGGGCGGGACACGCTGGAGGATGTGGTGGAGCCCTACCTGATCCAGGAGGGCTACGTGCTGCGCACGCCGCGCGGCCGCGTGCTGGGCGATCCGGGCTGGCGGCATCTGGGCCTCGCCCCGCCGGCCGGCAGCCAGCCGGACCTGCTGGGAGGCGGGTTTTGAGCTGGCCGCACCGCCTGCCGGTCCGGGTTTATTTCGAGGATACGGATGCCGGCGGTATCGCCTACCACGCCACCTATCTGCGCTGGGCGGAGCGGGGGCGGACAGAATCGTTGCGTGCCATAAACTTGCCGCATCAACTTCTCATAGCACGTTACTCTTCGATGCTCGTGGTGCGGCGCGTTGAAGTGGAGTATGTGGCCCCCGCCCGCCTCGACGATTCCCTGATCGTGGAAACCCGCGTGCTCCGCTCCGGCGGCGCCTCGGTGGACCTCGCCCAGGACGTGATCGGCGAGGGGGGCGGGGTCAAGGCGCGGCTCCAGGTCGGTCTGGTCTGTGTGCGGGGGGAGGCTATGCGCCCCGCGCCCATTCCGGAGCCCTGGCGCGGCGTGTTCCGGCAGGCCGCGATGGCGGACGGTCCGGCGAGGGGGCCGGCGGAGACGCCGGCCGGGTAGGAAAAGGAGATTGCCGTGGGTGACAGCGTGACAGCGTCCAACCTCGGCCAGATGGCGCACGATCTGTCCCTCTGGGGCCTGTTCCTGCAGGCGGACTGGGTGGTCAAGACCGTGATGCTGGGCCTGCTGCTGGCCAGCGTCTGGGTCTGGGCCGTGGTGTTCGAGAAGGTGACGAGCCTGCGCCGGGTGAACCGCGCGGCGGACGCCTTCGAGGACCGTTTCTGGTCCGGCGGCAGCCTGGAGGCGCTGCACCAGGCCGAGGGCGAGCGCCCCACCCACCCGATCGCCGCCGTGTTCGGCGCCGCCATGCGGGAGTGGGAGCGCAGCGTCGGCGGTGAGATCGCCACGGTGGGCATGCAGCAGCGCGCCGAGCGCGCCATGACGGTGGCCATCCAGCGCGAGATGGACCGGCTGGAGCGCTGGATGGTGTTTCTGGCCTCGGTGGGGTCGGTCGCCCCCTTCATCGGCCTGTTCGGCACGGTGTGGGGCATCATGAACAGCTTCTCCGCCATCGCCGGCATGCAGAACACCAACCTGGCCGTGGTGGCCCCCGGCATCGCCGAGGCGCTGTTCGCCACCGCCATCGGCCTCGTCGCCGCCATCCCGGCGGTGCTGGCCTACAACAAGATCACCACCGACCTGGCGCGCTTCGCGGCGCGGCTGGAGGGCTTTGCCGCCGAGTTCGGCGCCATCCTCTCCCGCCAGGCCGAGGAGCGGGGCTGACACCATGGGCATGTCCAGCGGAGGCGGGGGCCCGGGGGGCAATGGCCGGCGCGGGCGCTACCGCGCCATGGCCGAGATCAACGTGACGCCGCTGGTGGACGTCATGCTGGTGCTGCTGATCATCTTCATGGTCGCGGCGCCGCTGATGACGGTCGGCGTGCCGATCGACCTGCCCAAGACCAACGCCCAGGCGCTGAACCAGGAGACCGAGCCGCTGACCATCTCGGTCAACGCCGAGGGCCGCATCTTCCTGCAGGAGACGGAGGTGCCGCTGGAGGGCCTCGTGCCGCAGCTCCAGGCCATCATGCGCGAGCAGAAGCCGGGCGAGCAGCAGCGCCGCATCTTCGTGCGCGGCGACCGCGGCATCAACTACGGCCGGGTGATGGAGGTGATGGGCACCGTCTCCTCCGCCGGCTTCACCCGCGTGGCCCTGCTGGCCGAGCAGCCCTCCGGCCGCCCGGCGGCGGTGCAGGCCCCGCAACCGGCGCCCGCGCCACCGCGCCGCTGAGCAGGAATACGGCAACATCGCCATGGCCCGTTCCGGCCTTCGTTTCTGGGCTGCGGTCTCGGCGGCGCTGCACGCGCTGCTGGGGCTGATGCTGCTCATCCGCCTGCCGGGCCGCGAGATCCCGCCGCCGCAGGAAGCCGTTCCCGTCGAGCTGGTGACGCCGGACATGCCGCAGGTGGCGCA
>NZ_JCACVY010000215.1:0-6660 GCF_058833935.1 Roseomonas sp. TS2
GTCGGGCCCCGCCCCGACGCCAACCTGCCCCGTCCGTGGCAAGGTGGCACCCCGGCGACGGGGGATGTGGCCGCGCTCGGCAATCCAACGGCGCCCACCTCGATGCGGAGCATGGAAGGAAGGGCGCCGCCGATGGACCAGCAATTCGCCAGCGACAACTATGCGGGCCTCTGCCCCGAGGCCTGGCAGGCCATGGCCGAGGCCAATGCCGGCCACGCCCCCGCCTATGGCGACGACCCCTGGACCGCCCGCGCCGCCGACCGCTTCCGCGCCCTGTTCGGCACGGAATGCGAGGTGTTCTTCGTGTTCAACGGCACGGCGGCCAATGCGCTGGCCCTGGCCGCGCTGTGCCAGAGCTACCACAGCGTGATCTGCGCCGAGGCGGCCCATGTCGAGACCGACGAGTGCGGCGCGCCGGAATTCTTCTCCAACGGCTCCAAGCTGCTGGTGGCGCCCGCCAGCGGCGGCCGGCTGACGCCGCACGCCATCCGCACGCTGGCCACCGCGCGGGGCGACATCCACTACCCCAAGCCGCGTGCCGTCACGATCACCCAGCCCACCGAGACGGGCGAGGTCTATTCGCTGGCGGAGATCCGCGCCATCGCCGCCGAGTGCCGGGCGCTGGGGCTGCGCCTGCACATGGATGGCGCGCGCTTCGCCAATGCCTGCGCCAGCCTCGGCTGCACCCCGGCCGAGATGACCTGGCAGGCGGGGGTGGACGTGCTCTGCTTCGGCGGCACCAAGAACGGCATGGCGGTGGGCGAGGCGGTGATCTTCTTCAACCGCGCCCTGGCCGAGGATTTCGACTACCGCTGCAAGCAGGCGGGGCAGCTCGCCTCCAAGATGCGCTTCCTGGCCGCGCCCTGGGTGGGCATGCTGGAAAGCGGCGCCTGGCTGCGCAACGCCGCGCACGGCAATGCCTGCGCGCGGGACTTCGCCGCCATGCTCGATGGCATCCCCGGCGTGGCGCCGATGTTCCCGGTGCAGTCCAACGCCGTCTTCCTCCAGGCGCCGCCGGCGGTGCTGGAAGGGCTGAAGGCGAAGGGCTGGCGCTTCTACACCTTCATCGGCGGCGGGGCGCGCTTCATGTTCGCCTGGGATGCCCGGCCGGAGCGGATGCGGGCGCTGGCCGACGACCTCCGCGCCCTGGCCGCCGGGGCCATCTGCCAGGGATAGTGCCGCGCCACGCCCCGTGCCAGTCTGCTCGGCAGCAGTCTGCTCATCAGACGAGTGAGGGAGAAAATCATGAACCCGACCGGCCTGAACGAGACGCCCTGGGAGCCCAGCCAGCGCTACCCCGAGCCGCGCTTCCGCGCCTTCGACCCCGCCTTCCTGCGCTTCCGCGCCATGAACGGCACGGTGGAGAAGCTGGCCGGCGGCTGCCGCTGGGCGGAGGGGCCGGTCTGGTTCGGCGACCAGCGCGCCCTCTACTGGTCCGACATCCCGAACGACCGCATCCTGCGCTGGGACGAGGCCACGGGGCAGGTCGCCACCTTCCGCCAGTCCTCCAACTACGCCAACGGCAACACGCGGGACCGCCAGGGCCGCCTTGTCACCTGCGAGCACCTGACGCGGCGCGTGACGCGCACCGAGCATGACGGCGCCATCACCGTGCTGGCCGACCGCTACGACGGCAAGCGCCTGAACTCGCCGAACGACGTGGTGGTGAAGTCCGACGGCTCCATCTGGTTCACCGACCCGCCCTTCGGCATCCTCGGCTACATCGAAGGCGAGAAGGCGGAGCCGGAGCTTTCGCAGGGCGTCTACCGCATTGACGGGCAGAGCGGCGCCGTCACCCTCGTCACCGACGAGTTGGCCGGGCCGAACGGGCTCGCCTTCAGCCCGGACGAGCGCATCCTCTACGTGGTGGAGAGCCGCGCCGAGCCGCGCCGCATCGTCGGCTACGACGTGGGCGAGGATGGCCGCCTCTCCAACCGCCGCACCGTGGTGCAGGGCGCCGCGGGCGACACGCCGGACGGCTTCCGCGTGGACACCGAGGGCAATCTCTGGTGCGGCTGGGGCATGGGCGGCGCGGAATTCGACGGCGTGCGCGTCTTCACCGCCGAGGGCCGCCCGCTCGGGCAGATCGACCTGCCGGAGCGCTGCGCCAACATCTGCTTCGGCGGGCGGCACCGCAACCGGCTGTTCATGGCCGCCTCGCGCTCGCTCTACAGCGTTTACGTCAATGCGCAGGGTGTGGCAGGGGGGTAAGAACCTTCTTTTTCTGAATAAAAAGAAGCAAAAAGACTTTGTCAGTTTGGCGGTGCGCGGGTTGAGAAGCGTGACGCCAAACTGACAAAAAATTTTTAGTTCTTTTTTTAAAAAGAACTTCTTTCTGACTCTTTCACCTCTCGCATGATGGCGAGATCCACCACCCGATCTTCCGGGTCCAGCGCCGCCTCCAGCGCATCCAGCCGCGCGCTGAACTCGGCGCGCAGTTCGGCCTTGCGTGCCTCCGGCAGCCAGCTCGCCTCCACCCCGGCCAGGCTGAGCTGCCGGGCCTGCGCCGGCTGCCAGCCCAGCGCGTCGAACAGGGTGCGCCAGCAATGGCCCATGCTGGTGTGGAAGAAGGTCGGGTCGTCCGTGCCCAGCACGATGTTCACCCCCGCCTCGTAGAGCCGGCGGATGCGCTGCTGGCGCGGCGCCCGGTTGGCCGGGATGGAGGACCAGCAGGCCATGGTGAAGGGCACCTGCTCCGCCGCCGCGCGGGCCAGGATCGCCGGGTCGGCCAGCATGTTGTAGCCGTGGTCCAGCCGGTCGCAGCCCAGCGCGTCGCGGCAATGGGTGAAGTGGGCGGGCGGGCCCTCGAACAGCGTCTGGTTGTCCTCGCAGACATGGGCGGTGCGGCGTAGCCCGGCGCGTCCGGCGCGGCGCCACGCCTCCACCCACACCAGCGGCGGCCCGGCGCGCTCGGCGCCATCCAGCCCGATGCCCACCACCTGCGGGCGCGGGTGGCGCTGCACCCACTCCAGCATCTCCAGCGCCTCGGAAGGCAGGCAGACGCTGCGGTCGATGCAGGCGATGAGCAGGGCGGAGGTGCCGAACTCCGCCTCGGCGCGGGCCAGCCCGTCGATCAGCCCGTCGACGATCTCCGGGTAGGTGGCGCCGTTCGGCGTGTAGTAGTGCGGGTTGAAGAAGATCTCGGCGTGGCGGACATTGCCGTGCCGGTGCAGGTCCTCGATGCACTCATAGGCCACGCGGGCGAACTCCTCGCGCCGCCGCACCGCCAGGGCGCCGAGCCGCAGCACCTCGAGGAAGCCGTAGAAATCCGGCCACTGGTAGAGCGTCTCCGCCGGGCGCGGCAGGCGCACGCCATTGGCCGCCGCCAGCTCCACCAGCGTGGTGGCGCGCACCGCGCCGGCGATGTGCAGGTGCAGCTCGACCTTCGGCACGAGGTCGAGATAGTCGGAATAGCCCAGCATGGCGTTCAGCGCCCCCCGCGGGCGATGTTCCAGAGGAACATGGCCGGGCCGGTGGGCACGCCAGTCAGCTCGGCACGCCAGGCGGAGGCGGCGACGAACTGGCCGAGCGGCATGTAGAAGCCGGCCTCGGCGGCGCGGGCATGGATCTCGCCCGCCAGCCGCTTGCGCTCCTCCTCGCTGCCGGCGGCGGCGAAGGCGGCGCGCAGCCGCTCCACCGCCTCGTCCTTCGGCCAGCCGGCGAAGCCCGCCGGGCCGGGGCCGGCGCCGTTCAGGTAGACGTTCTGCAACGGCGTCTGCATGTCCGGCACGGTGTTGGTGGTGTGGAAGACGTGCCAGCCCTCCGGCCGGGCGCGGCGGCCGAAGAAGGTGTTCAAATCCATCGACTGCAAATCGACCGTGAAGCCGAGGCGGGTCAGCAGGTCCTGCGTCACCAGCCCCAGCGCGGCGATGCCGGGGGCGTCGGCCGGGTGCAGGATGACGATGGGCTTCGAGAGATCGGCCCCGCTTTCCGCCAGCAGGCGGCGGGCGCCTTCGAAATCGGGCGCGGCGGGCATGCCGGCGGCGGTCTCGTAGGGCGTGCCGCAGCCGTAGAAGCTGCGGCATTCCCGCCCGTATTCGGCGCGGCCCGCGACGCCGGGCAGGTAGTCGGCCTGGTTCACCGCCAGCATCACGGCGCGGCGCACCTGCACGTTGTCGAACGGCGCCTGGAGGTGGTTGAAGCGCAGGATGCCCTGGTAGCCGAAGGGGCTCACCACCTGCACCTTCACCTGCCGGTTCCGCTCCAGGATGGGCAGCACATCGGCCGGCAGCCGCTCCAGATAATCCACCTCGCCGGTGGAGAGCGCGCTCACCTGGCTGGAGACATCCGGCATGGCGATCAGCTCGATCCGCTCGAAGCGCGGATGCTTGGCCCCGCTGGCCCAGACGGAGGGCTCCGGGCGCGGCCGGTAGCCGGCATGGCGGGCGAGCACGATGCGGTCGCCGGGGCGGTATTCCTCCGCCACGAAGCGGTAGGGGCCGGAGCCGATCGGCTCGGTGACCGGGCGGGTGGCGGGCGTCTCGGCCAGGCGCTTCGGCATGATCATCGGCACCATGGCGCCCGGCTTGGCCAGCGCCTCCAGCACCAGCCCGAAGGGCTCGCGCAGCACCAGGCGGAAGGTGGCGGAATCCACCGGCTCCAGCGTGGCGGTGGCGCGCAGCAGCATGCCGCCCAGCGCGTCCCGCGCGCCCCAGCGGCGCAGGCTGGCCACGCAATCCTCGGCGGTGACGGGGGCGCCGTCGTGGAAGACCAGCCCTTCGCGCAGGGTGAAGCGCCACTCCAGCCCGTTCTCGCTGCGCTCCCAGCGCTCCACCATCTGCGGCCGGGGCCGCCACTGGTCGTCCACCGCGAAGAGCGTGTCGAAGACGAGGTAGGAGAAGTCCCGCGCGGTGAAGCTGGTGGTGAAGTGCGGGTCGAGGATGGTGGTCAGCGTCTCCGGCACGACGCGCAGCGTGCCGGCGCGGCCCGGCGACTGCGCCCGCGCGGCGGTGGAGAGCAGGGCGGGCACGCCAAGGGGAGCGGCGAGGAGGGTGCGGCGGAGCATCGCGGGGGAACCTCTACAAAGCGGGCGGGCGGGGCGCCGCGCCGGTCATGTCCGGCGCAGCAAGAATCATGCGCGAGAACCATGGGGCAAGAACCATGCCCGGCGGTCCGTGAAAACCCGCCCTCTCACTCCGCGCGGATGCGCCCCTCCGTCGCGGCGCGCGCGGCGCCCCCGGCGGCGAGGTGGCGGGCCACCGCCTCGTCCATGGGCAGGCCGTTGTCGCGGGCCATCAGCGCCCGGTCGCGGAAGGGCAGGTAGCCATCGCCGCCGCGGCGCAGGAAGTCGTTGGTGACGAGGCGGTAGGCCCGCTCCGGCTCCAGCGGCCGGCCGCCGATGGTCACCGCCGCCACCCGCTCGCCCACCGGCGCCTGCGGGCGGATGCGCAGCGCCATCCCCGCCACCTGCGGGAAGGCGCCGCCCGAGCCGGCGCGGGAGAGACCGATCTCCAGCGCCGCGCGCAGGTCGGCACCGCGCAGCACCAGGAAGGCGAGGGTGTTGCCGAAGGGCAGCGCCTCCAGCACCGCGCCGCGGCTGATCATCCCCTCCGGCAGGCCGGCGCGCAGCCCGCCGCCATTGGTCAGCGCGATCTCGGCCTCCGGCTCGGCGGCCAGCATGGCGTCGGCCACCAAATTGCCGAGGGCGCATTCGCCGCCGCGGCAGCCTTCCGGCGTCAGTCCTGGGGCGCCGGGGCCGGCGGGGCTGGCGCGCAGCGCGGCCAGCGGCGCGGCGAAGCCGGCCAGCAGCGCCGCCACCGCCGCATCCTCGGCCAGGGCGGCGGTGACGGGCCGCACCGCGCCGCCATGCGCCAGCACCCGCCCATCCGCCGCGAGGTCCAGCGAGAGCCGGCCGAGCCAGCGCCCGTAGGAGCCCGCCTGCACGATGCGCACGGCGCGGTCCGGCCCATCCGCCAGCAGGGGGTGCGGGCCTTCCGCGCCGGGCAGGCCATCGGCCAGCAGGGTGTGGGAATGGCCGCCGACGATGAGGTCGAGGCCCGGCACGGCGGCGGCCAGAGCGAGGTCGCTGGCCAGGCCCAGATGCGAGAGCACGAGGATGGTGCCGGCCCCCTGCGCCCGCAGCACGGCGGCCTGCCGGGCGGCGGCCTCCTGCGCGTCGGTGAAGGCGAGGTCGGGGCCGGGGCTGGAGGCGCGCGGCGTGGTCTCCGTCGTCAGGCCGATGACGCCGATCCGCGCGCCGCCGCGCTCGAACAGGGCCGAGGGGCGGATGCGCGCGGCCAGCGCCGGCATCCGGCGGGTGTCGAGATTGGCCGAGAGCAGCGGGAAATCCACCGCCCCGGCGTAGCGCAGCAGCCCCTCCGGCCCGTGGTCGAACTCGTGGTTGCCGAGCGCCATGGCCTCGCAGCCCGTGGCCTTCTGCACCGCCGCCTCGGCCAGACCGCCATGGGCGGTGTGGTAGAGGCTGCCGGTGAACTGGTCGCCGGCGTCGAGCTGCAGCACGGCGCGGCCGGCGGCGGCGGCCTCGGCGCGGGCCTCCGCCAGGGCGGTGGCCAGCCGGGCGCTGCCGCCCAGGCAATCCCGCCCCGGCGCGCAGGCGGCACCGCTCGGCTGCTGGCCCTCGTGCCGGGCGTGGAAGTCGTTCAGGTGCAGCAGCGCGAGCCGCGCCGCCGCCTCGGCGCGCGCGCGGCGCAGGGCGGGGAG
>NZ_JCACVY010000216.1:0-6577 GCF_058833935.1 Roseomonas sp. TS2
GGCGGCCGCCATGAGGACCACCCGGCGGATAGCCGGGCGGCGGGCCATAGGGCTGCGCCTGCGCGGCCCCGGCCAGCGGCAGGGCGGCAGCCAGGCCCCCCAGCAACCCACCCAGCAATGTGCGACGGTTCAGCATCCGGTCCTCTCCCTGTCCCGCCGCATCCCGGAGGCTGCGGCGTCCATGTCCCGAGCTTAGGGAGCCGACCATGGCGAAGCTGGGGCGGAAGAAAGACGAAGCGGGGCGCGGTGTTACAAAGAAAGACCGGGGGAGAATGAATTCTCCCCCGCGCCCCCTCTTCTTCTTTCTGTCAGTTCAGGAAGACGCTCAGATATCGGCGTAGCAATGCGTTTCCTCGGCACCGCCGGGGTGGGTCACGGCGCCGAGATGCGCCGGCCCGACAAGCTGCGCATACTTCCACAGCGCGCCGGAATTGTAGTCGGTCCTGCGCGGCTGCCACGCGGCGCGGCGCGCGGCCAGCTCCTCGTCGGAGAGCAGCACGTCGATGCTGCCCTTCTCGGCGTCGATGACGATGCGGTCGCCATTCTTCAGCAGGCCGATCGGGCCGCCGACCGCCGCCTCCGGCCCGACATGGCCGACGCAGAAGCCGCGCGTGGCGCCGGAGAAGCGGCCATCGGTGATCAGCGCCACCTTGTCGCCCATGCCCTGGCCGTAGATGGCGGCGGTGGTGGAGAGCATCTCCCGCATGCCGGGGCCGCCCTTCGGGCCCTCGTAGCGGATGATGATGACGTCGCCCTCCTTGTAGGCGCGGCTGTCCACGGCCTTGAAGGCGTCCTCCTCGCAGTCGAAGCACAGCGCCGTGCCCTCGAAGCGCTGCACCTTCATGCCGGCCACCTTCACGATGGCGCCGTCCGGCGCGAGGTTGCCCTTCAGCCCGACCACGCCGCCCGTCGGCGTCAGCGCCTTCGAGACGGGGTAGATCACGTCCTGGTCGGTCGGGAACACCACGTCGGCGTGGTTCTCGGCCAGCGTCTTGCCGGTCACGGTCATGCAGTCGCCATGCAGCAGGCCGGCGTCGAGCAGCGCCTTGATGATGACCGGGATGCCGCCGACCTTGTGCACGTCGAGCGCCACGTACTTCCCGCCCGGCTTCAGGTCGGCGATGTAGGGGGTGCGGCGCATGATGGCCGCCACGTCGTCCAGCGTGAAGCGGATGCCCGCCTCATGGGCGATGGCCGGCAGGTGCAGCCCGGCATTGGTCGAGCCACCCGTGGCGCCCACCACCACCGCGGCGTTCTCCAGCGCCTTCAGCGTGACGATGTCGCGCGGGCGGATGTTCTTGCGCAGCAGCTCCATCACCGCGCGGCCGGAGGCGACGGCCCAGCGGTCGCGGTCCTCATAGGGCGCGGGCGCCCCGGCCGAGCCGGGCAGCGCCAGCCCGATCGCCTCGGAGACGGTGGCCATGGTGTTGGCGGTGAACTGCCCGCCGCAGGCGCCGGCCGAGGGGCAGGCCACGCATTCCAGCGCGTGCAGATCCTCGTCCGACATGTTGCCGGCGGCGTGCTGGCCGACGGCCTCGAACACGTCCACGACGGTGACATCCTTGCCCTTGAACTTCCCGGGCAGGATCGAGCCGCCATACATGAACACGCTCGGCACGTTCAGGCGCAGCATGGCCATCATCATGCCGGGGAGCGACTTGTCGCAGCCCGCCAGCGTCACCATCGCGTCGTAGGAATGGCCGCGCATGGTGAGTTCCACCGTGTCGGCGATGGCGTCGCGGCTGGCCAGCGACGACTTCATCCCCTGGTGGCCCATGGCGATGCCGTCGGTCACCGTGATGGTGGTGAACTCGCGCGGCGTGCCGAAGCCTTCCTTCACGCCCTGCTTCACGCTCTGCGCCTGGCGGTTGAGCGCGATGTTGCAGGGGGCGGCCTCGTTCCAGCAGGTGGCGACGCCCACCAGCGGCTGGGCGATCTCCTCCTCCGTCATGCCCATGGCATAGTAGTAGGAGCGGTGCGGGGCGCGCTCCGGGCCGACGCTCACATGGCGGCTCGGCAGGCGCGACTTATCCCAGTTTTGCTCAGCCATGCGGGTGTGACCTTCGTTCCGTTGCGTCCCGCCGCTGTATCGCGCAACAAGCTTCCGCCGGCAAGCCGAGCACAGGGCAGCGCCGGCCATGAAAGAAGCCCGGGAGCGGCTGCCCCCGGGCTTTCCCCGGCCGATGGCGGGCGCCGGGGGCTGGCCCCGGCGCCCGCCGGGCCTCAGCCTTCCTGCTGCCGGCTGACCATGCCGCTCTTGGCGTCGATGCGCAGCTTGACCTTGTTGCCAGCCTGCTCGGCATTGGCCGTGATGGTGTCGCCGTCGCGCTCGACATCGCTCACATCCGAGTAGCCGCGGTCCTTGAGCATCGCCTCGGCCTGGTCGGTGCTCAGGCGCTTCTCGTCGCGCACCATGCCGGTGCGGGCGTCGACGCGCAGATCCTCGACCGTCTCGCCATAGCGCTTGGCCTCGGAGACGCGGAAGGTGTCGTCGTTGCGCTCCAGCTCCTCGATCTCCGAGTAGCCGCGCGCCTGCAGGGCGGTGCGCACCTGCTGCTCCGACATGGCCTGCATCTGGCTGCCGGCCTGCTGGCCCTGGCTTTGGCCCTGCTGGGTGGACTGGGCCTGCATGCCGCCGGCGGCGCTGCCGGGCTGGCCGGGATTGACGCCCTGGGCGAGCGCCACGCCCTGCGCGCCGAAGAAGAGAACGGTGGCGATCGCAGCAGAATTCAGGAGCTTCGTCATGTCAGTGAGCCTCCATGGCTTGGATGGCCTCGGCCCGTTCCTCCTGGGGAGGCCGGGCGCGGGACTTGTGTCCCGCGGGCCTTGAGCGCCCCGCAGCCTGTGGCGGGGCGTCGCGACCGTGTGCCGCATGGAGGGGAAACATGAAAAACCGGACATGGTTTCGCCATAATCCGGCTTTTCTCACGAAAACGCGAGCTTCGCCGTAATCCCCGCTGCCGGCCCGGGCATGGGCCGGCATCCGGTTCGGGAGAAGGAACGCCTCAGCCCGCGATGCGCGCCAGCGCCGCCTCCAGCCGTGCCACCTCGGCCTGCGCGCTCGCGAGGCGCTCGCGGTTCTCCTCGACGACCTCCGGCTTGGCGCGGGCGACGAAGTCGGCATTGGCCAGCTTCTGCTCCACCTTGGCGCCCTCGGCCGCCGCCTTGTCCCGCTCCTTGGCGAGCCGCGCCCGCTCCGCGCCGAGGTCGATCACCTCGGCCAGCGGCAGCAGCACCGTGGCCTCCGCCACGACGACCTGCGCGACACCCTTCGGCGCCTCCCCCGCCGCCAGGGCGCGGAACTCCGTGGCGCGCGCCAGGCGGCGGATGGCCTCGATCCAGCGGCCGCCCCGCGCCAGCGTCTCGGCGGAGGCACCTTGCAGCAGCAGCGGCACCAGCACGGAGGGCGGCACGTTCATCTCGGCGCGCACGCCGCGCACGGCGGAGACGAGGCCCACCAGCCAGTCCAGCTCGGCCCGCGCCGCCTCGGCCCCCGGCACCGCCACGGGCTGCGGCCAGGGCGCGCCGATCAGGCTGCATTCCGGGCCATAGCCGAAGCGGTCCCACAGCTCCTCGGTGACATAGGGCATCACCGGGTGCAGCAGGCGCAGGATGGTGCCGAGCACGTGCTGGGCGGCGCCCTTCACCTCGGCCTTCTCAGGCCCCTCCGGCCCGTTCAGGGCGGGCTTGGCGAATTCCAGGAACCAGTCGCAGAAATTGTTCCAGACGAAGCGGTAGCAGGCGCCCGCATAGTCATCCATGCGGTAGGCTTCGAGCGCGGCGGTCGCCTCGGCGATGGCGGCATTGGCGGCGTCGAGGATCCAGCGCGCCAGCGGCGTCTCCACCTTCGACGGGTCGAAGGCCGCATCCGGCGCGATGCCGTTCATCTCGCAGAACCGCGCCGCGTTCCACAGCTTGGTGCCGAACGAACGAAAGTCCTCGACGCGCTTGCGGCCGAGCTTCACGTCGCGGCCCGGCGTCGCCATCGAGGCGATGGTGAAGCGCAGCGCGTCCGCCCCGAAGCTGTCCACCAGCTCCAGCGGGTCGATGACGTTGCCCTTCGACTTCGACATCTTCTGGCCCTTCTCGTCGCGGACGAGGCCATGGATGTAGACAGTGCGGAAGGGCACATCGCCCATGAAGTGGTGGCCCATCATCATCATCCGGGCGACCCAGAAGAAGATGATGTCCCAGCCCGTCACCAGCACGTCACCGGGGTAATACTTGTCGAGTTCCGGTGTCTTGTTGGGCCAGCCCAGCGTGGAGAACGGCCACAGCGCCGAGCTGAACCAGGTGTCCAGCACATCCGGGTCGCGGGTCAGCGTCACGCCGTCGCCGAGCTTCGCGCGGGCCTGGGCCAGCGCCTCCGCCTCGGTGCGGGCCACGAACACGCTGCCATCCGGCGCGTACCAGGCCGGGATCTGGTGCCCCCACCAGAGCTGGCGCGAGATGCACCAGGGCTGGATGTCGCGCATCCAGCTGAAGAAGATGTTCTCGAAGTGCTTGGGCACGAACTCGGTGCGCCCGGTCTCCACCGCCTCGATGGCGGGCTTCGCCAGCGTCGCCGCGTCGCAATACCATTGCAGCGTCAGGCGCGGCTCGATCGGCACGCCGGAACGGTCGCCATGCGGCACGGCGTGGCTGTGCGGCTCGATGGTCTCGACCAGCTCCAGCCGCTCCAGCTCGGCCACGATCGCCTTGCGCACGGCGAAGCGGTCCTGCCCGGCCAGGCTCCGCACGAAGTCCGGCGCGGCCACGCCCTCCACCGCCACCAGATCGGCCGCGATCTCGTCGAGGAAGACGTTGCCATCCGCGTCCAGCACGGAGGGCATGGCGAGGCCGTGGCGCTTGCCCACGGCGAAGTCGTTGAAGTCGTGCGCGGGGGTGATCTTCACCGCGCCCGAGCCCTTCTCGGGGTCCGAATACTCATCCGCCACGATGGGGATGCGGCGGCCCACCAGCGGCAGGATGGCGAACTTCCCCACGAGGTCGCGGAAGCGCTCGTCCTCCGGATGCACGGCGATGGCGGTGTCGCCCAGCAGCGTCTCCGGCCGGGTGGTGGCCACCACGATGAAGCGGCCCGGCGCGCCTTCGACCGGGTAGCGCAGGTGCCAGACGCTGCCCTTCACCTCCCGGCTCTCCACCTCCAGGTCGGAGATGGCGGTCTGGAACTTGGGGTCCCAGTTCACAAGGCGCCGGTCGCGGTAGATCAGCCCCTGCTCGTGCAGGGTGACGAACACCTCGCGCACCGCTTCGGAGAGGCCCTCATCCATGGTGAAGCGCTCGCGCGGCCAGTCCAGGCTGGCGCCGAGGCGGCGGAGCTGGCGGGTGATGTTGCCGCCCGACTGCGCCTTCCACTCCCACACATGCTCGAGGAACTTCTCGCGCCCGATCTCGCGCCGGTTCACGCCCTGGGTGGCCAGCAGGCGCTCCACCACCATCTGCGTGGCGATGCCGGCATGGTCGGTGCCCGGCTGCCACAGCGCGTCCCGCCCCTGCATGCGGCGCCAGCGGATCAGGATGTCCTGGATCGTGAAGGTCAGCGCGTGGCCGATATGCAGGCTGCCCGTGACGTTGGGCGGCGGGATCATGATGGTGAAGGGGTCCGCCCCGCTGGCGGGGTTGGCGCCGAACTTGCCGGCGGCCTCCCACCCTTCATAGAGGCGCTGTTCGAAACTGGCGGGCGAGAGGGTCTTGTCGAGCATGGGCGCACGCTTGTGCGGGCGCCGCGCCGCCGTCAAGAGGCAGCAGCGGGAGGGCGGAGAAAACCCCCGCCCTTCCCGCTCAGCCGCCGCGGCCGCCGGACATGACGCGGCCGATCTCGGCCTTCACCAGCCGCTCCACCATCGGCGGCAGGTGCTGCTCCAGCCAGGCCTTGAGCAGCGGGCGCAGCTCCTCGCGCACCACATCCTCGATGCTGGCGCCGCCCTGGCGCGTCACCGGCGCCTGGCGGTCCTCCGTCACGGCGCGGGCGAGCTGACCCAGCGCTGCTGCTGCGGCGGCCGCCGCGACAGGGCCGAGCAGCCCCTCCTCCAGCTCCGCCGCATGCGGTGCGGAAGCGCGCCCGGCGGCAGGCTCCGGCACCAGCGGCACGGGCCCGGCCGCCTGCGGCTTCGCTTCGGCCGCCTGCGGCTGGGGTTTTGCTCCGGCCGCCTGCGGCCCGGCCTCCGGCTCCGGCCGGGGCGCGGGCGGCCTGGGCTCCGCCGGCGGCGGCACGATGGCCACGGGCGGCGGCAGCGCCGCCGGTGCGGGCGTGGAGGGGGCGCCGCCGGATGCCGGCGGCGCCCCGGCCGGGGAGGCCGGCGCCGGCCCGATATTGGCCAGCCGGCGCAGCGGCAGGGGCGGCCGCGCCGGCGCCGGCGGCTGTGGCGCCGCCGTGCTCGCCGGGGTGCGCGGCGCGGGCACCAGCATCTCCTCGGTCAGGTCCAGCGGCGGCGGGGCGTCGCGCCCCTCATCCTCGTTCAGGATGCTGCGGATGGAGGCCAGGATATCCTCCATGGAGGGCTCCTGGGGGTCGGGGCGATAGGGAGGTTCGGCCATCTCAACGCACTTCCTGTTGCCGGCCGCCGCCCTGGCT
>NZ_JCACVY010000217.1:0-6500 GCF_058833935.1 Roseomonas sp. TS2
GCAACAGCAGCAGGACGTGCAGGGTGCGCATGGCGCGCACCGGAAGCCGAAGCCCCGGCCCGGGTCAAGCCTTGCTTTGGGCTTTCCTGCCCCCATGGACGGCGCCGGCCGCGCCGTCCAGGATGGCGGCGGAATGTTTGCAGCCCCCACCGTCTGGACCGTCATGGTCGCCCTGCTCGGCGTGCACCTCGCCGGGATGGGGGCCTTCCTCACCCTGCCCGTGCTGGCGCCGCTGATCGCGCGCGAGCTGGACCTGCCGCCGAGCCTGGTCGGGCTGCACACCGGGCTGGTCTATGCCGGGGCGCTGGTCTCCGGCCCCTTCACCGGGCTGCTGCTGCGCCGGCATGGCGGCATCCGCGTCTGCCAGGGGGCGCTGGTGCTGATCGGCTGCGGCATCGCCCTCGCCGTGCTCGGCCATCCGCTGGCGCTGGCCGCCTCGGCGCTGCTGGCCGGGCTGGGGCACGGGCCGGTCACGCCCTCGGGCAGCCACCTGCTGGCGGGGCGGGTGCCGCCGCGGCATCGCCCGTGGCGGCAAGGCCGTCTATGGCGCGCCGCTCGGCATCCTGATGCTGGAGACGCGCTTCCCGCGCATCCCGGGCGACATGGGCAACGCCACCACCTGGCCCTTCCCCGTGCTGTACCGCGTGGTGCGGGGCGCCACCTCGGAGCGCGTGGTGCTGCGCGGCGCGGAAGGGCTGCTGCCGGAGTTCCTGGCCGCCGCCGAGGATCTCGTGCGCCAGGGTGCGGAGGCCATCACCACCACCTGCGGCTTCCTCTCGCTGTTCCAGCGGGAGCTGGCGGCGCATGTGGCAGTGCCCGTCGCCACCAGCAGCCTGATGCAGGTGCCCTGGGTGCAGGCCATGCTGCCGCCGGGGCGGCGCGTCGGCCTCGTCACCGTCTCCGCCGCCGCGCTGACGCCGCGCCACCTCGAGGCCGCCGGCGTGCCGGCCGACATCCCCATGGCCGGCACCGAGGAGGGGCGCGAGCTCTACCGCGTGCTGGTGCGGGCGGAGAAGGAGGAGCTCGACATCGACCTCGCCGAGCAGGACATCCTGGAGGCCGGGCGGGCGCTGGTGGGGCGGCACCCGGAGGTGGGCGCCATCGTGCTGGAATGCACCAACATGCCGCCCTATGCCGCGGCCTTGCAGCGGGCGCTGGGGCTGCCGGTCTTCGATGTCTACACGATGATCCGCTTCCTGCATGCCGGGCTGCGCCCGCGCGGTTTCCCCGCGCCCTGAGGCGGACCGGAAGGCGGCCCTTGACGGCGGGTGGCGGAATCGCGCACGCCCCACCGCCCCCTGCCGGCCCGAGGAGCAGCCTGTTGGATCAGCCCGCGAAGACCCCTGCCCCCCGTGCTGCGGTGAAGGAGCCGCGCTCCGCCCGCGCCATGGCGACACGGGACAGCATCCTGGAGGCGGCGCGGGCGGAGTTCGCCCTGCGCGGCCTGGCCGGTGCGCGGGTGGACGAGATCGCCGCGCGGGCCGGCGCCAACAAGCGGATGCTCTACGCCTATTTCGGCAGCAAGGAGGCGCTCTGGCTCACCGTGCTGGAGGGTGCCTATGCCGCCAAGCGGGCCGAGGAGCGGGCGCTGGATGTCGCCGCCCTGCCGCCGGCCGAGGCCATGGCGCAGCTCGTGCGCTTCAACCTGCGCTACACCGCCGCCCACCCGGAATTCGTCGCCCTGCTGAACCAGGAGAACCTGCACCAGGCCGAGTATCTGCGCCGCAGCGAGCGGGTGCCGGCACTCTACTCCCCGCTGCTCGACACGCTGCGCGCCGTGCTGGCGCGCGGCGAGGCGGGGGGCGACTTCCGCCGGGGCGTGGACCCGTTGCAGCTCTACGTCACCATCGTGGCGCTGGGGCATTTCTACATCGCCAACCTGCACACCCTCTCCACCGTCTTCGGTGCCGGGCTGGGCGAGCCGGCGGCGCTGGCGGCGCGCGAGCGGCACTGCATCGAGGTGGTGCTGGGCTATCTGCGGGCCTGACCGCCCGGCATAACCATACAGTTACTTTTTTCCCGGGGGGCCGGCTTGCCGCTTGACGCCCGTTGCCATGCGAGCGCAGAGTAACCGTATGGTTACCTTTCCGGCGCCAAAGCCGCCGGAAGCACGGGGGAACGACAGGATGGCAGACCGCCGCATCGGCATCGTCATGAACGGTGTCACCGGCCGCATGGGCATGAACCAGCACCTCATCCGCTCCATCGCGGCCATCCGGCAGGAGGGCGGGGTGCGGCTGGCGAATGGCGACCGGCTGATGCCGGACCCGATCCTGGTCGGCCGCAACCGCGAGAAGCTGGAGGCACTGGCCCGCGCCCACAACATCGTCCGCGTCACCACCGACATCGAGGCGGCGCTGGCCGACCCGCAGGACGAGATCTTCTTCGACGCCGCGGCCACCGCGCTGCGCGCCGGCCTCATCCGCCGCGCCATCGCGGCCGGCAAGCACATCTATTGCGAGAAGCCCTCGGCCGAGAACCTGCAGGACGCGCTGGACCTGGCGCGCCGCGCCAGCCAGGCGGGGGTCAAGAACGGCATCGTGCAGGACAAGCTGTTCCTGCCCGGCCTGCGCAAGCTGAAGATGGTCATCGACAGCGGCTTCCTCGGCCGCATCCTCTCGGTGCGCGGCGAGTTCGGCTACTGGGTGTTCGAGGGCGACCTGCAGCCGGCGCAGCGTCCCTCCTGGAACTACCGCAAGGCCGATGGCGGCGGCATCATCCTCGATATGCTCCCCCACTGGCGCTACGTGCTGGACAACCTGTTCGGCGAGGTGGAGAGCGTCTCCTGCCTCGGCGCCACGCACATCCCGCGCCGCATCGCCGAGGACGGCACGCCCTACGAGGCCGATGCGGACGACGCCGCCTATTGCACCTTCCGACTGGCGGGCGGTATCATCGCCCAGGTCAACAGCAGCTGGACCACCCGTGTCCGCCGCGACGACCTCGTCACCTTCCATGTCGACGGCACGCAGGGCAGCGCGGTGGCCGGCCTCACCACCTGCCGCACCCAGGCGCGCGTCAACACGCCGAAGCCGGTGTGGAACCCGGACATCCCGCAGCCGATCGACTTCTTCTCGGCCTGGGAGGAGGTGCCGGACACCGAGCCCTATCCCAACGGCTTCCGCATGCAGTGGGAGATGTTCCTGAAGCATGTGGCGGGCGAGCGGGACGACTACCCGTGGAACCTGCTCTCCGGCGCGCGCGGCGTGCAGCTGGCCGAGGCCGCGCTGCAATCCTGGAACGAGCGCCGCTGGATCGACCTGCCCAAGCTGGAGGCCTGAAGCCCATGCCGCGTATCGACCTGCCCGTGGCCGGTGGCCGGCTGGAGCCTTTCGAGACCAGCCCGGCGCGCGATTTCGCCCGCGCCGAGCCGCCCTTCCCGCGCATCGCCCTCGCCGCCGCCCATGTGGTGGCGGACCCGCTGGCCGAGCAGGACCTGTGGCTGGACGTGGCCATCGACTGGGACCGCACCATCGCCTTCCGCCGCCATCTCTGGTCGCTGGGCCTCGGCGTCGCGGAGGCGATGGACACCGCCCAGCGCGGCATGGGGCTGGACTGGGCGGGCGCGCAAGAGCTGATCCGCCGCTCGCTCGACGCCATGCAGGACTTCCCCGGCGCCAGCATGGCCTCCGGCGCCGGCACCGACCATCTCGCCCCCGGCCCGGAGGTGACGGTGGACGACGTCATCCGCGCCTATGAGGAGCAATGCGCGGCGGTGGAGGCGATGGGCGGGCGCATCATCCTGATGGCCTCCCGCGCCCTGGCCAAGGCGGCGCGCTCGCCGGCCGATTACGAGCGCGTCTATGGCCGCATCCTCTCCCAGGTGCGGCAGCCGGTGATCATCCACTGGCTGGGCGAGATGTTCGACCCGGCGCTGGAAGGCTACTGGGGCCACCACGACCACATGGCGGCGATGGAGGTGGCGCTCGACGTCATCCGCGCCCATGCCGACCAGGTGGATGGCGTGAAGATCTCGCTCCTGGACAAGGACAAGGAGATCTCGATGCGCCGCCGCCTGCCGCGCAACGGCCAGGGCGGCGTGCGCATGTACACCGGCGACGACTTCAACTACGCCGAGCTGATCGCCGGCGACGCGCAGGGCCATTCCGACGCGCTGCTCGGCATCTTCGACCCGATCGCGCCGGCGGTGGGCGGCGCGCTGGCCAGCCTCTCGCGCAACGACCTCGCATCCTTCCACGAGATCCTGGCGCCGACCGTTCCGCTCTCCCGCCACATCTTCAAGGCGCCGACGCGCTTCTACAAGACAGGCGTGGTGTTCATGGCCTGGCTGAACGGGCACCAGGACCATTTCGTCATGGTGGGCGGCCAGCAATCCGCCCGCTCCCTGCTGCACTTCTCCGAGCTGTTCCGCCTGGCCGACAAGGCCGGGCTGCTGCGGGACCCGGAGATGGCGGTGACGCGCATGCGGTCGCTCCTGGCGACGCACGGGGTGGCGTGAGATGTTCCCCCTCTCCCTCAACACCGTGACGGTGAAGGAGAAGTGGGACCTCGCCGCCTGCATCGAGGGCTGCGCGCGGCACGGCATCCCCGGCATCTCGCCCTGGCGGGACGTGCTGCAGGCCATGGGCGTGGGGCAGGCGGCGCGGCGCATCCGCGATGCCGGGCTGAGTGTCACCGGGCTGTGCCGCGGCGGCATGTTCCCGGCCGCCGACCGCGCCGGCCGCGCCGCCGCCATCGAGGACAACCGCCGCGCCATCGCCGAGGCGGAGGCGATCGGCGCCTCCTGCCTGGTGCTGGTCTGCGGCGGGCTGCCGCCCGGCTCGAAGGACCTGCCCGGCGCGCGCGAGATGGTGCGCGAGGGGCTGCACGCCATCCTGCCCGAGGCGCGCGCCGCCGGCGTGACGCTGGCGCTGGAGCCGCTGCACCCGATGACCTGCGCCGACCGCAGCGTGCTCTCCACCCTCGGCCAGGCGCTCGATCTGTGCGACGCGCTGGGCGAGGGCAGCGGCGTCGCGCTCGACGTCTATCACGTGTGGTGGGACCCCGAGCTGGCGCGGCAGGTGGCGCGCGCCGGGCGCCGCATCGCCGGTTTCCACCTGTGCGACTGGAAGGTGCCGACCACGGACCTCGTCTTCGACCGTGGCATGCCGGGCGAGGGCGTCATCGACATCGCCGGCATCCGCACCATGGTCGAGGCCGCCGGCTACCGCGGCTTCGCCGAGGTGGAGCTGCTCTCGCACGCCTGGTGGAAACGGGACCCGGACGAGGTCCTGGCCATCATGAAGGAACGTCACGCCACGGTCTGCTGAGGGGCAGGCCGGGCCGGAGGGAGGAACCCAGAATGCGCCTGACACGCCGCGGCCTCGGCGCCGCATTGCTGAGCTTGCCGCTGCTGCCCGGGGCCCGCGCCGCCGCGCCGGGCTGGCGGCCCTCGCGGCCGCTGCGCTTCGTCGTACCCTTCCCCGCCGGCGGGGCGACCGACGTGGTGGCCCGCGTGCTGGCCGAGCACATGAGCGCCAGCCTGGGCCAGCCCGTGGTGGTGGAGAACCGCACCGGCTCGGGCGGCAATATCGGCATGGAGAACGTGGTGCACAGCGCGCCGGACGGCCACACCCTGGTGATGGCCACCACCGGCACCCTCACCATCAACCCCTATCTCTACAGCACCATGAGCTTCGACCCGCGCCGGAGCCTGGCGCCGGTCTCCATGACCTTCACCACCGACCATGTGCTGATCGTCAACCGCGCCCTGCCGGTGAGCACGGCGCAGGAGCTGGTCGCCCTGGCGCGGAGCCGCCCGGGCAGCCTGTCCTTCGGCTCCGCCGGCTCCGGCTCCTCCACCCACATGGTGGCCGAGCTGTTCAAGCTGGCGGCCCGGCTCGACATCCAGCACGTGCCCTACCGCGGCAGCGCGCCGGCGCTGAACGACACCATCGCCGGCAATGTGCAGATGATGCTGGACCAGCTTCCCTCCGCCATCGGCCAGATCCAGGCAGGGGCGGTGAAGGTGCTGGCTGTCACCGGTCCGCGCCGCTCGCGCCTTCTGCCGGAGGTGCCGACCATGGCGGAGATCGGCCTGCCCGCCGCCGAGGCCGCCTCCTGGGGCGCGGTGATGGTGCCGGCCGGCACGCCGGAGCCGGTCATCGCCACCCTCAACGGCGCCCTGCTCGCCGCCCTGGGCAATGGCACGGTGCAGGAGCGGCTGGCGGCGGCGGGCGCCGATGCGCGGGGCTCCACCCCCGAGGCGCTGACGGCCTACATCGCCAGCGAGAGCGACAAGTGGAGCCGCGTGATCCGGGAAGGCCGCATCACCGTCAACTGAGACGGGCAACTGAGGCGGGCAACCGCGGCAGCTGCGGCTTTGCAAACAGGTGGGGCCGGGCGGCGTTATGGTCTCATGTCACAGATGGAGGCCGCCATGACCACGCCCTTCCCCGCGCCTGTCACGCGCGCCGCCGACGAGCCCGCCGCGCCGCCGGAACTGCCGGGCCTGCCGCCCTATCGCGGCCCGGATGAGAACCCGGCCTCGCCCTCCCCCG
>NZ_JCACVY010000218.1:0-6487 GCF_058833935.1 Roseomonas sp. TS2
CGAAGGAGAGGTCGCCCGCCAGCCCGCCCATCAGCCCCACCGCCGGCACCAGGCAGGCGGCGGCGAACAGCGCGAAGCCCAGGTATTGCCGCGCCGCCGCGCGCGCCTCCGCATCGGCCGGGCTGGAAGCCACCAGCGCCCAGGAGGCGAGCGACATCAGCTCGAAGCCCAGCAGCAGGGTGAAGGCGTCGGCCGCCAGCAGGGTCAGCGCCATGCCGGCCAGGAACAGCGGCCAGGGCAGCAGCCGGCGCGGCGGCACCGCCACCTCGCGCTCCAGCGCGAACAGCCCGGCGGCCAGCCCGGCCAGGCCCAGCAGCAGCAGGAACCAGGCCGAGAGCGCGTCCAGCCCCAGGCTCAGCGGCGCCCAGGGCGGGCCGAAGGGCAGCAGCACCGGCGCCATGCCCCCCGTGGCCAGCGCCAGGATGGCGAGCAGCGCGAAGCCCGCCGAGACGGCGGCGCAGCCCCCATGCACCAGCCGGGCGATGGCAATGCCGAAGGGCGCCGGCCAGCGCCCGGCGAAGGCCCCGGCGGCAGCCAGCAGCAGCAGGAGGCAGAGGAGCAGTACGGGCGCCGCGGTCACGGCGCGCGGATGTCAGGACATGTCACGCCGGCAGGATAGGCGCCGCCCCCCGGCGCCGGAAGCGACAAAGCGGTGTGCGCGGCCGCCGCCCGGCGCCGGGGCGGGCGCGGCGGCATCTCAGAGCATCTCCAGCGGCTGCTTGCGGCGGGGCGGCGGGAAGGCGCCGTCCAGCTCGGACAGGTCCTCCGGCGTCAGCACCACCTTCCAGACATCGGCGTTCTCGCGCAGATGCGCCTCCGAGGCGGCCTTGGGGATGCTGATGACGCCCGGCTGGCGCAGCGTCCAGGCCAGTGCCACCTGGGCCGGGCTGATGCCCTGGCGCCGCGCCACCTTCTTCAGCGCCGGGTGGCCCAGCAGGTCGCCGCCCTGCCCCACGGGCGAATAGGCCATCACCGGCATCTTCAGCCGCGCCGCGTAGGGCAGCAGGTCGAACTCCACGCCGCGTGCCTCCAGATTGTAGAGCACCTGGTCCGTGGCGCATTCGGAGAGGGCGGGGCCCAGCTCCTCCAGGTCCGGGACGTCGAGGTTGGAGACGCCCCAGGCCCCGATCTTGCCCTGCTCGACCAGCCGGCGCATCGCCTCCACCGTCTCGGCCAGCGGCACGCCGCCGCGCCAGTGCAGCAGGTAGAGATCGATCCTGTCCGTGCCGAGCCGCTTCAGGCTGCGCTCGCAGGCCTGCGGCAGCCGGGCGCGGGAGGCGTTCTGCGGGTAGGCCTTGCTGACCAGGAACACCTCCTGCCGCCGGCCGGCAATGGCCTCGGCCACCACCTCCTCGGCGCCGCCCTCGGCATACATCTCGGCGGTGTCGACCAGCGTCAGGCCGAGGTCGAGGCCGAGGCGCAGCACCCGCGCCTCCGCGGCGCGATCGGCGCCGCGCTCGCCCAGGCGCCAGGTGCCCTGGCCGAGCACGGGAACGCTGCGGCCATCCGGCAGGGTGATCGTATTCATGGCAAGCTCCTCTCTGCATCCCTATGTTGCGCGACATGCGCCCCATCGCCATCCTCCCCCCGCTCGCCCTGCTGCTGGCCGGCCTCGGGCCGCTCGCCGCCCTGCCCGCCCGCGCCGCCACGGACAGCTACGGCCCCTGGATCCTGGCCTGCGCGGCGGACCCGATGACCGACCGCGCCACCTGCCGCATGACCCACAACCAGCCCGTGGAGCCGGCCACCGAGAGCCAGGGCGCCCTGGCGCTGGAGGTGGCGCCGCGGCGCGGCCGGCTGGTGCCGGTGGTGACGGCGCGCGAGCTGGGGCTGGAGAGCGCCACACGCGGCCTGCTGGCGCTGACCGGCACGGTGCAGCTCCGCTTCCCGCCCAATGCCCTGTTCGAGATGCCCTGCGGGCTGGAGGGGCGTTCCGTGGTCTGCGCTCCGCGCCCGGAGGATGCCGCCCGCGCCGCCACCGAACTGGCCGCGGCGGACCGCGTGCTGGTGCGGGTGCTGGGGCTGGGCAGCGCCACGGCGGAGAGCGAGCCGCGCGAGCTGCCGCTCTCCGAGAATCCGGCGGCGCTGGCCGCCTTCCGCGCCCAGGCCCCGGCCGAGCAGGCCGAGGAGCCGCCGCCGCCCTTCAACCTGCGGGACATGCTGCAGCGGCTGCAGCGCTTCTTCGCGCCGAACTAGCGGACCTGCCCGCACCCGGGCGGCGCCTCAGCGGCGGGCAGGCGCCATGTCGGCCGGGGGCGGCGTGTGGCCGCGCCGGATGGCGCCTCGGCCTGGGCGGCCGCCCGGGGCGGCGTGGCGGGGGCCTCCGCGCCGGCCTGGCGCAGGAAGAGCCGCCGCGAGAGGAAGCCCGGCAGGCGCCGGCCGCTGGAACCCATGATCATCGTCGCCCTCCATCCCCACCGGGCTCCATCTGCCCGGCGAAGGAATGAACGGACAGAGCGGCGGCCGGGTTGCCCGGCGGGCGGCGCTCAGCCGGCGTTGGGCGCGCGGCGCTGGCCGAAGCGCGCCTCCTCGGCCTTGTAGAAATACTGGCTGGCCACCCGCCACCCCTTCAGCGGCCGCAGGGGCGGAATGCAGGTGAGCAGCATGAAGGAGGGCTGGCGCTGGTGCCGGGCGGCACCGCTGGAGGAGAGGCTGCGCGCCCTGGCGGCGCTGCTGGCGCAGGGGCCGGGCGGGATGGCGGCCGTCGTCTGAGGCGGCGCCTTCAGCGCCCGAGCCAGGCGCGCAGCCGCCCCGGCGCCTCGGCCATGGCATCCTCGGCGCCGCAATAGGAGAAGCGCAGGAAGCGGCCGCCGCGCGCCGGGTCGAAATCGACCCCCGGCGTGGCGGCGATGCCGGCCTCGGCCAGCATGCGGGCGGCGAAGGCCACGCTGTCATTGGTCAGGTGGCCGATATCGGCCCAGAGGTAGAAGGCGCCGTCCGCCGCCGCCAGCCGGTCGAACCCCGCCGCCGGCAGTCCGGCCAGCAGCCGGTCGCGGTTGCGGGCATAGGCGGCCCTGTTGCCCTCCAGTTCCTCCACCCCCTCGAAGGCGGCCTCCGCCGCCACCTGCGCCACATGCGGGGCACTGATGAACATGTTCTGCGCCAGGCACTCGACGGGGCGGATCAGGTCCTCGGGCAGCACCATCCAGCCGATGCGCCAGCCGGTCATCGAGAAATACTTGGAGAAGCTGTTGATCACCACGGCGCTGTCGCTCAGCGCGGCGGCGGTGGTCTCGGCCATGCCGTAGGAGAGGCCGTGGTAGATCTCGTCCGAGATCAGCCGCACGCCGTTCTCGTGGCACCAGCGGGCGATGGCGCCAAGCTCCTCCGCCGAGAGCATGGTGCCCGCCGGGTTGCAGGGCGAGGCGACGATCAGCCCCTCGGGGCGCGGGTCCAGCGCCTCCAGCATGGCGATGCTGGGCTGGAAGCGGGTGGAGGCGTCGCAGGGCAGCAGCTGCGGCACCATGCCGAGGGCAGTGAGGATGTTGGCGTAGGGCGGGTAGAAGGGGGCGGCCATCGCCACCCTGTCGCCCGGGTCGAAGGCGGCGAGGAAGGCCAGCGGGAAGGCGCCCGAGGCCCCCACCGTCACCGCCACGCGGCCGGGCGCCACGGTGACCTCGTACTTGTCCTCGTAGTGCCGGGCGATGCGCTCGCGCAGGCTGCGCAGGCCGAAGGCCTCCGTGTAGCCCATCGGCGCCCCGGCCGAGAGGGCGCGCTGGGCCGCCGCCACGGCGGTGCGCGGGGCGCCGGTGGAGGGCTGCCCCACCTCCATGCGCAGCACCCCCGGCGCGCCCGGCGGCAGCGCGGCCGCGCGCGCATTGGCGGCGGCGATGACGTCCATCACCAGGAAGGGCGGTGCTTCCGCCCCGCGGCCCGTCTTCAACATTCCGTCTTCAACATCTGTCTCGATACTCCTGGCGCAGTCACCCCGGCGGGAAGGTTCCCGGGGAGGGCGGCACCCTCCCCGGCCTGGGCCTCAGAGCCCGCCGCCGATGGCCAGCCCCGCCCCGCGCGGGTCGGTGGCGGCGGCGCACTGGGCGGAATTGCCCGGCAGGTAGGCCGGGCAGCCGATGGCATTGGCCCGCCCCGGCTCCGGCACCCCGGCCACGGCGGCGTCGATGCCGGTGCGGTTCAGCAGGTGGCGGGCCGCCGGCAGCGCCAGCGCGATCGGCGCCGCCGCCTGCCCGGTGCCGGTGCCGGCGTAGCGGAAGGCGCGGAGATTGGCGTTGTGCGCCAGGGCGGCCGCCAGCAGCGGCGGCTCGACGCGCCCGACGCCGGGGGCGGCGGCCAGCAGGAAGCCCATCTGCGGCACCACGCGGCCGGTGCCGAACAGGTTGTTCAGCGTGAACACGCAGGAGACGGCGTTGCCGTCGCGGTCCAGCGTCATCAGCCCGGCCGAGGCCGGCAGCACCGGCGCGGCGCCGGGGAAGGCCGGCGGGCGCGCGAGCAGCGCGGCGGGGTCGGCCCCGCCCTGGCGCCAGGCATGGGAGACGGCGAGGCCGCGCTGCGAGGCGGCGTCCACCCCCTCGCCCGCCTGCAGCGCCTGGAAGGCGGCGGCGGCGGCCAGCCCGCCATCGGCCGGCGCCGGCAGGAAGGAGAGGATGTCGCTGCCCACGCTCACCTGCAGCGGCGCGGTGACGTTGGGCAGGGCCGGGCGGAGCTGCTCCACGGTCAGCGGGCCGCCGATGCCGGGGCTCGCCGCCTCCAGCCGGCGGGCCAGGGCGCCCTGGTGCAGGTCGCCCACGCCGGAGACGCGCAGCGCGCCCAGCGTGGCGCCGAGATCGGCCTGGGTCATCCGCTCGCCCTCGGCCAGCGGCCGGCCGGCGGCGTCGGCGTAGAGGGCGCGGGCGCGCGGATCGGCGAAGAGTGGGCCGGAGACGGCGGCGAGGTCCTGCGCGAAGGCGCGCGAGACGGTGGCGCCGAAGCGGGCGAGCTGCTCGGCCGGCGCCATCAATTCCTCGAAAGGCCGGCGCGGGTTGCGGGTGTGCAGGGCGAACAGGCCGCGCGCCAGCATCGGCACCGCGGCCGGGCGGTCGCCGCCGGCGGCGGTGCCGGCGGGCGGCAGGAACAGCAGCGCCTCGGTGGTGTTGCGGCTGTGGGTGTAGACGAGGCAGGCGCCGCCGGCGCCGAGCCCGGTGCGCGAGGGCAGCGTGACGGCCATGGCGAAGCCCGCCGCCACCGCCGCATCCGCCGCCGTGCCGCCGACCGAGAGCACCTCGCGCGCCACCAGCGCGGCGCGCGGCTCATCGGCCACCGCGCCGCCGAGGAAGCCGCTGACATAGCCGGGCTGGCCGGGGGCCGGGCCGCCGCCGGTCAGGCCGCTCACCGCGTTGCTCACGGTGCCGCAGCCGGCCAGCGCCAGCAGGCCCAGGGCCGCCAGCGTGGCGGGGGCGCCCCGGCGGGCGTGCCGTGCTGGCCGCTCCCGGTCGGCTCGGGCTAGAATGGCCGGCATGGGAAAGCTGCTGGCCCCGTTCCGCGCGCTGCTGCTCATGCTGGCGTTCTTCACTCCGGTGCTGGTTCCCGGGGCCGCTGCGGCCCAGGGCGGAAGAGAGGGCGGGCGGGGCGTGGTGGTGATCCGCGACGCCGAGACCGAACGCATGGTCCGCGGCTTCGCCAACCCCCTGTTCCGCGCCGCCGGGATCGACCCTGGCCGGGTGGACATCACCCTCATCCAGAACCGCGCCATAAACGCCTTCGTCACCACCGGCAACCGCATGTTCATCCACACGGGGCTCATCCTGCAGGCCGGGTCGGCCGCCGAGCTGGCCGGCGTGCTGGCGCACGAGACCGGCCACATCGCCGGCGGGCACCTCGCGCGGCTGCCGGAGGAGATGCGGATGGCGACGATCCGCTCCGTCGCCGCCATGCTGCTCGGCGCCGGGGCGGCGGTGGCCACCGGCCAGGGCGGCGCCTTCGGCGCCATCGCCCTGGGCGGGCAGAGCAGCGCCATGGGCGGGCTCTTCGCCTTCACCCGCGGGCAGGAGCAGGCGGCCGACCAGGCCGGGCTGCACTACCTGGAGACGGTGGGCTGGTCCGCCGCCGGGCTGGAGCGCCTGCTGGAGCGGCTGCTGGACCAGGAGCTGCTCGCCGTCGGCCGGCAGGACCCGTATTTCCGCACCCACCCGCTCTCGCAGGACCGGCTGGAATTCGTGCGCGAGCAGATGCGCCGCAGCCGCAGCACCCCGGCGCTGATGCCGGCGGCGCTGGAGGGCGCCTTCGCCATGGCGAAGGCCAAGCTGCACGGCTTCCTCGACCCGCCGCAGCGGGTGCTGCGGCAATACCCGGCGGAGGATTCCGGCGCGCCGGCGCGCTATGCCCGCGCCATCATGGCGTTCCGCGCGGGCCGCATCGCCGAGGCCGTGGCCGGGCTGGAGTCGCTGCTGGCCGCGCAGCCGGGCAATCCCTGGCTGCACGAGATGAAGGGGCAGGTGCTGTTCGAGGGCCACCGCGCCGCCGAGGCGCTGCCCGCCTACGCCGCCGCCGCCCG
>NZ_JCACVY010000219.1:0-6413 GCF_058833935.1 Roseomonas sp. TS2
TCGACCTGGCGAGCGAGGCGGCGGCGGTGCATCCCATCCGCAAGATCCGCACCTTCGCCGAGCGGCAGGACCCGGGCGGCGGCGGCGTGAACGTGGCACGGGTGGTGCGCGAGCTGGGCGGCGAGACGCTGGCGGTGATCCTGGCCGGCGGCGTCACCGGCCGCTTCCTGGAGGAGCTGCTCGACGAGGGCGGCATCCCGCGCCAGACCGTGCCGATCGCCGGCCGCACCCGCATCAGCCAGACGGTGCTGGACCGCTCGACGGGCCAGGAATACCGCTTCGTGGCCGAGGGGCCGCGCGTGGCGGAGGCCGAGTGGCAGGCGGCGCTGGAGGCGCTGGCGGCGCTGCGCGAGGGCTGGCTGGTGGCCAGCGGCAGCCTCGCCCCCGGCGTGCCGGAGGATTTCTACGCCCGCCTCTCGGCCCGCGCGCGGGAGGCCGGGCTGCGCTTCGTGGTGGACACCTCCGGCGCCGCGCTGCGCGCCACGCTGGAGGCGGGCGGCCTCACCCTGATCAAGCCGAGCCTCGGCGAGTTCGAGACCCTCATCGGCCGCAAGCTGCCCGAGGCGGCGGCGCAGGAGCAGGCGGCGGCGGAGCTGGTGCGGAGCGGCAAGGTGGAGATGGTGGCCCTCACCCTGGGCCGGGACGGCGCCATGCTGGCCACCGCCGAGGGCACGCTGCGCCTGCCGGCGCTCGATGTGGAGGTGCGCGGCGCCGTCGGCGCCGGCGACAGCTTCCTGGCGGCGATGACCCTGGCGCTGGCCCGCGGCCGCACGCCGCGCGATGCCTTCGCCTGGGGCGTGGCGGCCGGCGCCGCGGCGGTCTCCAACGCAGGAACGGCGCATCCCGGGCGGGCGGAGGTGGCGGCGCTGCGCCGGCGCATCGCCGGCGTGCCCATGGAAGGAGACAGCCTGTGAGCCTGAGACTGGTCGGCGATATCGGCGGCACCCATGCCCGCTTCGCGCTCTGCGGCGCGCCGGACGGGCCGGATGGCCTGCCGCGCGCGGAGCGCAAGCTGGTGGTGGCCGAGCATGCCGGGCTGGTCGAGGCGGCGCAGGCCTATCTCGCGGCCCTTCCGGCAGCGGAGCGCGCGGCGGTGACGGAGGCGGTGCTGGCCGTGGCCACGCCGGTGCTGGGCGATTCCGTGGCCTTCACCAACAGCCCCTGGCGCTTCTCCGTCGCCGCGGCGAAAAAGGCGCTGGGGCTGGAGCGCCTGACCGTGATCAACGACTTCGTGGCGCAGGCCGCCGCCGTGACGGTGCTGGGCCCGCAGGACCTAGTGGAGCTGCGCCCCGGTAGCACGAAGCCGGGCAGCGCGAAGCCGGGCGACGCGAAAACGGGCGGCGCGGCCGTGGTGCTGGGGCCGGGCACCGGCCTCGGCGTCGCCTTCGTGCTGCGCGAGCCGGGCCGGCCGCCCCGCATCCTGCCCAGCGAGGGCGGCCATGCCTCCTTCTCGCCGCAGGACGAGACGCAGGACGAGATCCTGCGCCGGCTGCGCCTCCGCCATGGCGGGCATGTCTCGGTGGAGCGGCTGCTCTCCGGCCCCGGCCTGCTGCACATCGCCCTCGCCCTGGGGGAGATGGCGGGCCAGGACCTGCCCCTGCGCGAGCCGGCCGACGTCAGCCGCCGCGCCGCGAGCGGCGAGTGCGCCATCTGCCGCCGGGCGCTCGGCCTGTTCTCCGCCATGCTCGGCGCGGCGGCGGGCGACCTGGCGCTGACGCTGCTGACGGAGGGCGGCGTGTTCCTGACCGGCGGGCTGTGCCGCAACCTCGGCCCGCTGCTGGACCGGGAGGCGCTGGCCGCCGCCTTCCTGGCCAAGGGGCGCTTCGACGGCTACCTGTCCGGCATTCCCGTCTGGCAGGTGGTGCGCCCGCATGCCGGGCTGCTCGGCGCCGCCGCCTATCATCCGCCGGGCTGAGGCCGGAAACGCCGCTCACGGGTTGCGGAGCGTGCCGCCCTCCTGTCTCATGCGCCCCGGGACGCATGAACGACAGGAGGGGAAGCACATGACCTTGCAACGCCGCGGACTTCTGGCGGGCGCCGCCGCCGGCCTCGCCGCCGGGGTGGCCGCCCCGCCGCTCTCGCGCGTCGCCATCGCGCAGCCGGCGCGCAACCGGGTGCTGAAGCTGGTGCCGCAGGCCAACCTGACCAGCCTCGACCCGGTCTGGACGACGGCCAACATCACCCGCAACCACGCCTACATGATCCACGACACGCTGTTCGGCATGGACGGGCAGTTCAACCCGCAGCCGCAGCTGGCCGAGGGGATGGTGGAGGAGGAGGACGGAAGGCGCGTCGTCATCACCCTGCGCGACGGGCCGCGCTTCCACGATGGCGAGAAGGTGCGGGCGCAGGACGCCGTGGCCAGCCTGCAGCGCTGGATGAAGCGCAGCCCCATCGGCCAGAAGCTCGCCACCTTCGTCGAGGAGGTCTCGGCGCAGGACGACCGGCGGCTGGTGTTCCGGCTGAAGCAGCGCTTCCCCATGCTGAAGGCGGCGCTGGCGCAGGTCAGCAACAGCCCGGCCTTCATCATCCCCGAGCGGCTGGCCAAGACCGACGCCTTCACCCAGATCCGCGACACCACCGGCTGCGGCCCGTTTCGCTTCAAGGCGGACGAGTTCAACTCGGGCAGCATGGTGGTCTATGAGCGCAACGCCGACTACAGCCCGACGCCGATGGGCCAGCCCAGCCTGACGGCGGGGCCGAAGCAGGTGCATTTCGACCGCGTCGAGTGGCACATCATCACCGACGCCTCCACCGCAGCGGCCGCCTTGCAGACGGGCGAGATCGACTGGTTCGAGCAGCCGCCGCCGGAGATCCAGGAGCTGCTGAAGCGCAGCCGCCAGCTCTCCATCGAGGCGATCGACCCGCTGCCGCTGGTCGGCATCCTGCGCGTCAACCACCTGCACGCGCCGTTCAACGACAAGAAGGTGCGGCAGGCGCTGCTGCCGGCCATCAGCCAGTCGGACTTCATGAGCGCGGTGGTGGGCCCCGACCCCTCGCTCTTCTTCGACGAGGTGGGCGTCTTCACCCCCGGCACGCCGCTCGCCACCAAGGCGGGGCTGGAGCCGCTGATGGGGCCGCGCAGCATCGACCGCGCCAAGGCGCTGCTGAAGGAGGCCGGCTACACCGACCAGCTGATGCGGCTGATCGGCCCCACCGACATCCTGGCGCCCTCCGCCATGTCGCAGGTCGGCGCCGACCTGGTCCGGCGGCTCGGCATGAACGCCGACATCGCCTTCAGCGACTGGGGCACGGTGGTGCAGCGCCGCACCTCGCGCGAGCCGGTGGACAAGGGCGGCTGGAGCATGCTGTTCACCGCCTTCTCCTCCTTCGACTTCGTCGACCCGGCGGCGCATTTCCCGCTGCGCGGCAACGGCACGGCGGCCTGGCCGGGCTGGCCGGACATCCCGAAGCTGGAGGAACTGCGCGACCGCTGGTTCCTGGCGCCCGACCTCGCGGCGCAGAAAAGCCTCGCCGAGGAGATGCAGCGCGTGGTGATGGACGAGGTGCCCTACATCCCCGTCGGCGCCTACAAGTCGATGACGGCGATCAACCGCAACCTGCAGGGGCGCGTGCCGGGCTTCGCCATCATGTGGAACATCAGGCGCGCCTGAGAGGGTGCGGCCGGCGCGGGTGGAACTCCCGCGCCGGTCCGGGTGTTCTCCTGGCGGTCAGCAAGGAGAACACGCATGAACCCGGTCCCCCACTCCCGCGAGTATTACAGCCCCGCGCAGTCGCAGCAGCGCGGCAATCTCAGCGTCGCCGAACAGGCGATGTATGTCGTGGGCGGGCTGGCGCTGGCGGCCGCCGGCACCAAGCCGCGGCCCAATTTCCTGCTCAACATTGTGGCGCTCGGCGCCGGGGCCTATCTCGCCTGGCGCGGCACGCAGGGCTACTGCCCGATGAAGGCGGCGATCGACGGCCACACCAGCTGAGGCCACCGCATGAAAAAAGCCCGGGGAAATCGCTTTCCCCGGGCTTTCCGCATGGTCTCCGGCCTCAGGCGCGGCGGCGCGCCACCATGCCGTAGATGGCCAGCACGATGATGGCCCCCACCACGGCGCCGATGAAGCCCGCTCCTTCTCCCGCACGGTACCAGCCGACCGCCTGGCCGAGATAGGAAGCGACGAAGGCGCCGATGATGCCCAGCAGCGTGGTCAGGATGAACCCGCTCGGCTCCTTGTCGCCCGGCATGATCCACTTCGCGACGAGGCCCGCGAGGAAGCCGATGATGATGGTCCAGATAATGCCCATGGCGCTGCGCCCTGTTCCGCTCGGGTTTTGGCCGCCGCGCGGCAGGCTTTCCCTGCCGCGCCGGATCGGCCCGATGGGTCAAGAAGCTCCGGGAGGCCGGCGGGTTGCACCGGTTGCACCGGAAGGCAGGCTGAACGGCGTTATTCCGGGCGGATGTTGCCGCGCCGTATCAGCTCTCCCCACAGCCGGGTGTCCTCGGCCAGGATGCGGCGCATGGCCTCGCCATCCCCCGTTTCGATGGCGACACCCTGCGCCGCCATGCGGGCGCGCAGGTCCTGGTCCTCCGTGGCGTTGCGCAGCGTTTCGGTCAGGCGCTGCGCGATCGGTGCCGGCAGGCCGCGCGGCGCGAACAGCCCCTGCCAGAACACCGCCTCGAAGCCCGGCAGGGTGTCGGCCACCGGCGGCACGTCGGGGAAGAGCGGCATCCTCTCCTTGCTGCTGACGGCGATGGCGCGGGTGATGCCTTCCTGCACCACCGGCAGGGCCTCCAGCGCCGCCTGGAACATCGCCTGGATCCGGTTGGTCCGCAGGTCGGTCAGCGCCGGCACGCCGCCACGATAGGGCACGTGCAGCACGTCGATGCCCGCCTGCTGCCGGAGCAGTTCCAGCGCCAGGTGGTTGACCGCGCCCGTGCCGCTGCTGCCGAAATTCAGCTTGCCGGGATTGGCCTTCGCATAGGCGATCAGCTCCGGCACCGACTTCACGGGCAGGCTGGGATGCACGTGCAGGACAAAGGCGGTGCGGTAGGCAAGGCCGAGCGGCAGCAGCTCCCGCATCGGCTCGCGCGGCGTCAGGTCGGGCTGCAGGGCCGGATTGATGGCCAGTGAGGATGCGCCCATCAGCAGGGTGTACCCGTCAGGCGCAGCCTGGGCGACATGGGTGGAAGCCACCGAGGTCGCTCCCCCGACCCGGTTCTCGACCACGATGGGCTGCCCCAGGTCGCGCTCCATGCGCTGTGCAATAGCGCGGGTGGTCACGTCGGTCAGGCCGCCGGGGGCGTAGCCGGTGACGATCGAGATCGCCCGTGTCGGCCAGGATGGCTGCGCAAGGCCCGGCCGGGCCAGAAGCAGGGCCGGGGCCGCCAGCAGGCCGCGGCGGCCCAGCAGGTGTCGCACCAAGTTCGTTTCCTCCAGGTTGTTCTGCGGCGAGCTTGGACACAAGCGCGCCGCGGCGCAACCTTGCCCGCCCCCCTTACCGGGCGCGGCGGGCGGTGCGGGGGAAACGAACCAGGCCGCGCGGCTCAGTCCTTCTTGGGCTGCTCCGGGCGGTTGGCACCGGTGATGGCGGCCTGTTCCGCGACCTCGGTGTTGTAGGCCTTCTCCGGCTGCCGGCGCGACGTCGCCTCGGTTTTCTCATCCTTCTGCACGTCGTGCGGGCCGACATTGTGCGGGCGCACCGAGCGATATCCTGATGTGTCGGCCATGGAGCGGGCCTCCTTTGTTATGAACCTCTCGTTGCAAGCCCTGAACGGGGGATGAGGTTGCACGAAGGCGGGAACCTTGCCCCCCGCCCGGATGTTCTGGCCCTGGCGACATCGCGCTGCGCCCCGCCACGGGCGCGGCGTCAATCAGGAGATCAGACATGGCCACTATCAAGACGTTGGACGACCTCTTCCTGCACACGCTGAAGGATGTCTACTACGCTGAACGGCAGATCCTGAAGGCGCTGCCGAAGATGGCGAAAGTCGCCCAGGACGAGGCGCTGAAGGCCGCCTTCCTCAAGCACCGCGAGCAGACCCAGGGCCAGATCGAGCGCCTGCAGCAGGTCTTCGAGGCGCTCGGCAAGCGCGCCCAGGGCGTGACCTGCGAGGCCATCAACGGCCTGGTCGAGGAATGCGAGGAGCTGATCGAGAGCGCGCAGGGGCCCGGCCCGGTGCTGGATGCGGGGCTGATCGCCTCCGCCCAGGCGGTGGAGCACTACGAGATGGCGCGCTACGGCACGTTGCTGGCCTGGGCCAAGGCCCGCGGCGACAAGGAGGTGCTGGGGCTGATCGAGGCGACGCTGGCGGAGGAGAAGGAGACCGACAGCCTGCTGAACGAGATGGCGAATTCCGCCATCAACCCGCTGGCGGTGAAGCAGGCGGCCTGAAGGCCGGCCGTGGGCGGCAGCCATGTGGCGGCTCCGCCTGCGGGCCGCGCGCCCGGCAGCGCCCACCGTTT
>NZ_JCACVY010000220.1:0-6408 GCF_058833935.1 Roseomonas sp. TS2
TGCCGCACCACCGCCTCCGCCGCGCCGTCGCCCCCCACCAGCGCCAGCACCCGCTCGCCCGCCGGCCAGGGGCCGGCGATGGCGTTGGCGCGCATGTAGCCGGTCACGTCGGCATCGACGCGCTCGGCGGTGCGGCGCAGCGCCATCTGCCGCAGCGCCGCCAGATTGCCTTCGCGGAAGAAGCCGCGCAGCGCCCGCGCCGCCTGCTCGGGGGCATAGACCTTGCCCTGGCGCAGCCGCTCCAGCAGCTCGGCGGGGGGCAGGTCGATCAGCTCCACCGCGTCGGCGCCGGCCAGCAAGTGGTCGGGCACCGTCTCCTGCACGCGGATGCCGGTGATGCGCGCCACGTCGTCCGCGAGGCTCTCCAGGTGCTGGACGTTCATCGTCGTCCAGACCTCGATGCCGGCGTCGCGCAGCTCCTCCACATCCTGCCAGCGCCGGGGGTGGCGGCTGCCGGGTGCGTTGCCGTGCGCCAGCTCGTCCAGCAGCAGCACGCCGGGCGGGCGGGCTGAGGGGTGGGCGAGGGCGGCGTCGAGGTCGAACTCCTCCAGCGCCTGGCCCCGGTAGGCGATGCGCCGGCGCGGCAGCAGTTCCAGCGGGCCGATCTGCGCCGCCGTCTCGGCCCGGCCATGCGTCTCGACCAGCCCCACCAGCACCGCGCCGCCCGCCGCGTGCAGCCGGCGCGCCGCGGCCAGCATCGCGTAGGTCTTGCCGACGCCGGGGGCGGCGCCGAGGAACACCTTCAGCCGGCCGCGCCCCGCGCGCGCGGCGAGCGCCAGCAGCGCATCGGGGTCGGGGCGGGAGGAGGCTTCGGCCATGCCGGCCGAGACTAGCGCGCCCATCCTGCCCGCAGCGAGCGGAGATGTTGATTTTTATGGATTTTTTATGCACGGGCCGGGAATTCCACATCGCCTCTTTGCGGCGGCCGGGCCTATCGGGGGTGGTGCCGGCGGCGGCCTCCGCCCGCCGCCTTCCTTTCGCGGAACACCCCAATGACCGACCTCCTGCTGCTGGCGCTGGGCCTCGGCTTCTTCGGCCTGATGGCGGCCTACGCCGCCGCCTGCGACCGGATCTGACCGCCATGCCCGGCCTGCTGGACCTGATGCTGGGCGGCGCCGTCAGCCTCGGCCTGCTCGGCTACCTGCTGTGGGCGCTGCTGCGCCCCGAGGATCTGTGACGCCATGACCCTCCTCGGATGGGCGCAGATCGCCCTGACCCTGGCGCTGGCGGCGCTCGCCGCCGTGCCGCTCGGCCACTACGCCGCCGCCATCGCCGAGGGGCGGGTGCGCTGGCTGCGCCCGCTGGAGGCGCTGCTCTACCGCGCCGGCGGCATCGACCCCACGGCCGGGCAGGGCTGGCGCGGCTATGTGCTGGCCATGCTGGCGGTGAACCTCGCCGGTTTCCTGCTGCTCTACGCCCTCCTGCGGCTGCAGGGCGCGCTGCCGCTCAACCCGCGCGGCTTGCCCGGCCTCTCGCCCTGGCTGGCCTTCAACACCGCCGTCAGCTTCGTCACCAACACCAACTGGCAGGCCTATTCCGGCGAGGCGGCGATGTCCTACCTCGCGCAGATGGCCGGGCTCACGGTGCAGAACTTCCTCTCCGCCGCCACCGGCATCGCGCTGGCCCTCGCCTTCTGCCGCGCGCTGGCGGCGGGCGGCGTCGCGCGGCTCGGCAATTTCTGGGCCGACCTCACCCGCGTCACCCTCTATCTGCTGCTGCCGCTCGCGCTGCTGCTCGGCCTGGCGCTGGTGGCCTGCGGCGTGCCGCAGACCCTGGCCGACTATGCCGAGGCGCGCACGCTGGAGGGCGGCACGCAGCTCATCGCGCTCGGGCCGGCGGCGTTCCAGGTGGCCATCAAGCAGCTCGGCACCAATGGCGGCGGCTTCTTCGGCGTCAACTCCGCGCACCCGCTGGAGAACCCGAACGCGCTCTCCAACCTGCTGCAATGCTGGGCCATCCTGGTGCTGCCCTTCGCGCTCTGCATCACCTTCGGCCGGCTGGTGGGCGATGCGCGGCAGGGGCGCGCCCTGCTGGCGGTGATGCTGGGCTTCGTGCTGGCCGGCACCGCCGCCATCTACGCCGCCGAGGCCGCGGGCAACCCGCTGCACCTCGCCGCCGGGCTGGACCCGGCGCCGGGCAACATGGAGGGCAAGGAGGTGCGCTTCGGCACCGCGCTCTCCGCGCTCTGGGCGGCGGCCACCACCGGCGCCTCGAGCGGCAGCGTCAACGCCATGCATGACAGCTTCACGCCGCTCGGCGGCATGGTGCCGCTGTTCCTGATCCAGCTCGGCGAGGTGCTGCCGGGCGGCGTCGGCTCCGGCCTCTACGGCATGCTGGTCTTCGCGCTGCTCGCCGTGTTCATCGCCGGGCTGATGGTGGGGCGCACGCCGGAATATCTCGGCAAGAAGGTGCAGGCGCGCGAGATCAAGCTGGCCATGCTGGCGGTGCTGGTGCTGCCGGCCGCCATCCTGGGCCTCACCGCCGTCTCGCTGGTGCTGCCCTCGGCCACCGCATCCCTCGCCAATGCCGGGCCGCACGGCCTGTCGGAGATGCTCTACGCCTACAGCTCGGCCGCCGGCAACAACGGCTCGGCCTTCGGCGGGCTGGCGGCGGACACGCCCTGGTTCAACACCACGCTGGGCCTGGCCATGCTGCTCGGCCGCTACGCCTACCTCGTGCCGGTGATGGCGATCGCCGGCAGCCTGGCGGCCAAGCCGCGCGCCCCCGAGGGCGCCGGAACCCTGCCGACGCACGGGCCCCTTTTCGCCGGGCTGCTGGCGGGGGTGATCCTGATCCTGGGCGGGCTGCAATTCCTGCCCTCCCTCGCCCTCGGCCCGCTCGCCGAGCATTTCTCCCTGCTGGCCGGCAAGACCTTCTGAGGCACACGCATCATGGACACGCACATGCCCGCGCCGATGCCCGCGCCGGCCACCGCCGCGCGCCGGGACCCATCCGCCCCCGCGCTGCTCGACGGCCCCCTGCTGCGCCGCGCCGCGCTGGACGCGCTCCGCAAGCTCAACCCGGCGCAGCTGCTGCGCAACCCGGTGATCTTCGCCACCGAGGTGGTCTCCATCCTGGTGACGCTGCTGGCGCTGCGCGCGGCGCTCTCGGGCGGCGCCTGGGGCTTCTCCGCCGGCATCGCGCTGTGGCTCTGGGCCACGGTGCTGTTCGCCACCTTCGCCGAGGCGGTGGCGGAGGGGCGCGGCCGGGCGCGCGCCGAGAGCCTGCGCCGCGGCCGCGGCGAGACGCGCGCCAGGCTGCTGCTGCGCGCCGGCGACCGCAGCCTGTGGCAGCCCCGCGCCGCCACCGAGCTGCGCGTGGGCGACCTGGTGCTGGTCGAGGCCGGCGAGCTGATCCCCTCCGATGGCGAGGTGGTGGAGGGCATCGCCTCGGTGAACGAGGCGGCCATCACCGGCGAGAGCGCCCCCGTCATCCGGGAATCGGGCGGCGACCGCAGCGCCGTGACGGGCGGCACCACCGTCGTCTCCGACTGGCTGGTGGTGCGCATCACCGCCGCGCAGGGCGGCACCTTCCTCGACCGGATGATTGGACTGGTGGAGGGCGCCTCCCGCCAGAAGACGCCGAATGAGATCGCGCTCGACATCCTGCTGGCGGGGATGACCATCGTCTTCCTCATCGCCGTCGTCACGCTGGTCGGGCTGGCTTCGTGGAACGGCGCGCCGCCCGCCGTGCCGGTGCTGGCGGCGCTGCTCATCACCCTGATCCCGACGACGATCGGCGGCCTGCTCTCGGCCATCGGCATCGCGGGGATGGACCGGCTGCTGCGCTTCAACGTGCTGGCCACCTCCGGCCGCGCGGTGGAGGCGGCGGGCGACGTGGACGTGCTGCTGCTGGACAAGACCGGCACCATCACCCTCGGCAACCGCCAGGCGGCGGCCTTCATCCCGGCGCCGGGCGTGGCCGGGAAGGATCTGGCGCGCGCCGCCCTGCTCGCCTCGCTGGCCGACGAGACGCCGGAGGGCCGCTCCATCCTGGCCTTCGCGCGGGAGCGGCACGGGCTCGCCGTGCCGGCCCTGCCGCCGGGTGCCGTGGCGGTGCCCTTCACCGCGCAGACCCGCCTCTCGGGGCTGGACACGCCGGAGGCGCGCTTTCGCAAGGGCGCGGTGGAGGCGCTGCTGAAGGCCACCGGCACCACCGCGCCGCCGGAGGTGGCGCAGGCGGTGGAGCGCATCGGCCGCCAGGGCGGCACGCCGCTGGCGGTGGCGCAAGACGGCCGGCTGCTCGGCCTCGTCGCGCTGCAGGACATCGTCAAGCCCGGCATGCGCGACCGCTTCGCCGCGCTGCGCCGCATGGGCATCCGCACCGTGATGGTGACGGGCGACAACCGCCTCACCGCCGCCGCCATCGCCACCGAGGCGGGGGTGGACGATTTCATCGCCGAGGCCACGCCCGAGGACAAGCTGCGCTACATCCGCGCGGCGCAGGGGGAGGGCCGGCTCGTCGCCATGGCGGGCGACGGCACCAACGACGCGCCCGCGCTGGCCCAGGCCGATGTCGGCATGGCGATGCAGACCGGCACCCAGGCGGCGCGCGAGGCCGGCAACATGGTCGACCTCGACAGCGACCCGACCAAGCTGATCGAGGTGGTGGAGATCGGCAAGCAGCTGCTCATCACGCGCGGCGCGCTCACCACCTTCTCCATCGCCAACGACGTGGCGAAGTACTTCGCCATCCTGCCGGCCATCTTCGTGGCGCAGTATCCGGAATTGCAGGCGCTGAACCTGATGCGGCTGGAAAGCCCGGAGAGCGCCATCCTCTCGGCGGTGATCTTCAACGCGCTGATCATCGTGGCGCTGGTGCCGCTGGCGCTGCGCGGCGTGCGCTACCGCCCCGCCGGCGCCGCCGCGCTGCTGCGCCGCAACCTGCTGGTCTACGGGCTGGGCGGCCTCGTGGCGCCCTTCCTGGGCATCAAGGCCATCGACCTGATCCTCTCGCTGCTGGGGCTTGCCTGAACCATGCGAAGCATCCTCCGCCCCGCCGTCACCACGGTCGGGCTGTTCACCCTGCTGCTGGGCCTCGCCGCGCCGCTGGCGATGACCGGCCTGGCCAACGCCCTGTTCCCCGCGCAGGCGGGCGGCAGCCTGATCGCGCGGGAAGGCCGGGTCATCGGCTCCGCCCTGGTCGGGCAGGGTTTTTCCGAAGCACGCTACTTCCACCCGCGTCCCTCGGCCGCGGGCTACGACGCCAGCGCCGGCGCCGCCTCGCAGCTCGGGCCGAGCAGCGCCACGCTGCTGGAGGCGGTGCGCGGGCGGGTGGCCGGGGCCGGGGCCGGGCCTGCGCCGGTGCCGGCGGATGCCGCTACCGCCTCCGGCTCGGGGCTCGACCCGCACATTTCACCGCAGAACGCGCTGCGGCAGGTGGCGCGCGTGGCGGCGGCGCGCGGCATGGAGGAGGCGCGGCTGCGGGAGATCCTGGCGCGGCATGTCGAGGGGCCGCAACTCGGGTTGCTGGGCGAGCGGCGCGTCAACGTGCTGGCGCTCAACCTGGCGCTGGATGCCGGGGAATGAGCGGCGGGAGGGGGCGCCGCCCCTCCCGGAACCCCGTCAGTAGACGATGAAGCCCTTGATGGCGTCCATCATTGCCTGCGGCTCGTCCACCCGGATGGAGTGGCTGCTGCGCTCGAAGACGCGCAGGTCCGAGCCGGGGATCAGGCGATGGATCTCCTCGGAGAATTCCGGGGCGCAGATCCAGTCGTGCCGCCCGGCCAGGATCAGCGTCTTCGCGGTGATGCGCGAAAGCTCGGGGCGCAGGTCGAAGCCCTCGCGCAGGAAGCCGCCGGGGCGGAAGGCGCGGTTCAGCGCTGCCGGCTCGTGCCGGGTGCGGGCACGGCCGGGGGCGGCGGCGGCCTCGTCGTGGCGCACGGCGTAGAGCGGGCCCATCACCGCATAATACTGCTTCAGGTCCTCCACCGTGGTCAGCGTGCCGTCCCACAGGCGCTGGCACATGACCTGCTGCTCCGGCGTGCCGCGCTCGGCCACGATCTCCTGCGCGCGTTGCACGAAGCCCGAATGTGCGGCGGTGACGACCAGCACCAGGTGCGAGACCGCCTCCGGATATCTCGCCGCATGCGCCATGGACACCATGCCGCCATAGGAGGTGCCGATGGAGACGATGGGGCCCAGGCCAAGATGCTGCCGCAGCGCCTCCAGGTCCTCCACATTCTCGTCCAGCGTGTAGGTCTCGGGGTCGCCCTTGGCGGAGCGGCCCTGGCCGCGATGGTCGACATAGACGAGCTGCATCCGCTCGGCGAGGGGCGAGAAGCCGGGCTTGAAGCCGCTGTGGTCGCCGCCCGGGCCGCCGTGCAGGATGAAGGCCGCCGGCCGCTCGCGCATCTCCGCGCCGTCGGGTACCAGGCCCATCCCCTCCACGTCGAAATAGATCTCGGTG
>NZ_JCACVY010000221.1:0-6397 GCF_058833935.1 Roseomonas sp. TS2
AGTTTTTACTTTCCTAATAAAAGAGCAGGCCGCTGGGGATTGCTCGCTCACAAGTGAGTGATAGCAGCAAAGCCCCGGGAAAGGTCCAGCAAAAACAAAGGAAAATTAGTAATGAGTGGTAAGGATAATGTTTATTATTGCCAAGCTCAGGCTAAAATAAATAGTTCGCAGAAACTTAGGAATATTAAAAATAATCCTACGTCTCTCTGAACGAGAATGTCCACTGAGCGCCTGAACACACGAAAACGTGAATTCCTGCCCTGAAACCACACGGGAACTTGAGGAAATCGCGCCCTGACAGACACAACCTGTGCACGTCGGCGGAGAGATTTTTTTCAGGGTTTAATCCAATTTAATGAAGAACATCTCTTAATTGGGATCGAGTTGTGGCAGCCCGTGATTGCCCGGAAGAGCGGCCAGACAGCGCATCGATGGGGAAAAAGTGCCGGAGAGGCCGTCCGGCGGCGGGTGCCAGGGCAGGCGGAGGCGCATGGCGCGCCCCCTCAGCCCTGCCGGACGGCGTGACGGTGCCATCCCGGCCCGCCAGAGAGGCGAGGTCGGGGGAGGAATCCTCCTCCCCCTGATTGACTGGCGGCTGCTGCCTTTACTTCAGCGGAGGAACGCCGAGGCGGAGTCCGAGCGCGACCAGCTCCTCCATCACCGCGGCGGCGACCGGCACTCCCTCGCCGAGCCGCGCCTGCCGCAGCAGCGCCTCGCGCTCGCCGGGCAGGTGGATCCGCGCCACGCCGGGAGCCTTGCGGGCGCCACGCAGCTCAGCGGCGGCGGTCTCCATGCGGGCATAATACGTGTCGAGGTCTTCGAAGGCCGTCACCGGCAGCACCGCGAAGAGATGGCCGACATTCTGCGGCCGCGCGAAATCCTCATACATGTGCGTCACCTCGCGGCCGAAGGCGGCGCCGGAGAGCATGGTGCTCAGCAGCCCCATGGTCAGGGTGAGCGCGTAGCCCTTCGGGCCGCCGAGCGGGCTGACGAAGCCTTCCAGGGCGCGTGCCGCGTCGGTGGTGGGAACGCCGTCCCGGTCCACCGCCCAGTCCGGCGGGATCGGCGTGCCTTCCTTGGCGGCGACGATGATCTTGCCGCGCGCCGCGACCGAGCAGGCCATGTCCAGCATCATCGGCGGCGCGCCGCGCATCGGCATGCCGATGGCAAAGGGGTTGTTGCCGAGCAGCGCCTCGGCCCCGCCCCAGGGCACCATGTGGTTGATGCCGCCGATGGTGATGGCGATGCCGATCATCTCCGCGCGCGTGGCGTATTCCGCGAACCAGGCGGCCGCGCCGAAATGGTTGCTGTTGCGCACGGAGACCCAGGCCGGCTCGCCCTCCCGCGCCTTGCGCAGCGCCACCTCCATGGCCCAGGCGCCGACCACCTGCCCCATGCCGTTGTCGCCATCAACCACGGCGGTGCCGCGGGTCTCGCGCAGGATGCGCGGCACGGCGCGCGGATTGTTGGCGCCGCGCTCCAGCCGCTCCGCGTAGATCGGCAGGCGCACCACGCCGTGCGAGGCCACGCCGCGCAGATCCGCCTCCACCAGGCTCTCGGCGCAGAGCGCGGCCTCCACCTCCGGCATGCCGACCCGCTCGAACACGGCCCGGCAGAAGCCGGTGAGCCGCGCGCTGTCCAGGATGGGTCCATCTCCCGCATCCGCCATGGCGCTCTCCTCCCGTTCTTGGTTGTTACGGGGAAAAGCCTAGGCGCCGGGGAAGGCGCGGTGCAATCAGCCCTCCCCCGCCATCCCCACGCCGGGCGGGCCAAGAGACAGCGTGGCATCGGCCAGCGCCCGCGCCGCCGCCGCGTCGTGGGTGATGAGCAGCACGCCCAGCCCCTCCTCGTCGGCCAGGCCACGCAGCAGGTGCAGGGCGGCGCGGCGCGTCGGCGGGTCGAGGCGGGAGCAGGGCTCGTCGGCCACCAGCAGGGCCGGGCGCAGCGCCAGCAGCCGCGCCAGGGCGACACGCTGCGCCTCGCCGCCGCTCACCGCCTCGGGCGGGCGGCGCAGCAGGGCGGGGGAGATGCCCAGCCGCTCCAGCAGGGGCGGCAGGGCGGGGGCGGTGCCGGGGCGCAGCCGCGCCAGGTCGGCCAGGCTCTCGCCCAGCGGGCGCTGGCGGGGAAACACCCGCGTCGGATCCTGGTGCAGCTTCTGGAAGCGGGTGCGCAGGCTCTGCCGCAGCCGCGTGTCCAGCGGGCGGCCCAGCCAGCAGAGCCGGCCGGCCGCAGGCGGCGCCAGGGCCAGCAGCGTGTCGCCCAGCGTGGTCTTGCCGATGCCGCTGGGGCCGAGCAGCGCCGTCATCCGCCCGGCATGCAGGGAGAAGTCGAGCGGGCCGGCCAGGGCGCGGCCGCCACGGCCGATCGCCAGCGCCTCGGCCCGCGCCACCTCCTCGCCGCCCGCCGCCGGGGCACGGGCCGGCCAGAGGCGCGGATCGGCAGCCACGCAGGCACGGGCGAAGGCCGAGCGCGGCGCCGCCAGCACGCTCTCGGCAGGGCCGCATTCGGCGATCCGCCCCTCCTCCAGCACCGCGATCCGCCCGCCCAGCGCCTGCGGCACCGCCAGGTCGTGCGTGATCAGCAGCAGGGCGCGCCCCTCCGCGCGCAGCGTGGCGAACAGCGCCAGCAATTCGGCCCGCCGTGCCGGGTCCAGCCCCTTGGTCGGCTCGTCGGCCAGGAGCAGCGGCGCCCGGCCACGCAGCACCAGCGCCGCCAGCAGCCGCTGCGCCATGCCGCCCGAAAGCTGGAAGGGCAGCCGGGCCGCCGCCCCGGAATCCAGCCCCAGCCGGGCCAGCCAGCCCAGGGCGCCGGCGCGGTCCAGCCAGGGCGGCGTCAGCCGCAGTTGCGAGAGCGCGGGCAGCAGCGGCGCCAATGCCTGGGCCGGCTCCTGCGGCAGCAGGCAGGTGCGGCTGTGCCAGAGGGCGCGCAGCCCGCGCTGGTCGGCGGCGCGCAGCCGGTGCGGGCCGAGGCCGATCCAGCCCGTGGCCTCCATGCAGCCGGGCAGCAGCCCGGCCACGGCGGCGGCGATCAGGCTCTTGCCGCCGCCCGAGGCGCCGATGAGGCAGAGGCTCTCCCCCTCCGCCACCTCCAGGCAGACATCCCGCAGCATGGCCCGCCCGTCATGCCGGATGCCGAGCCCCTCGATGCGCAGCGCGTTCATGTCTCCTCCAGCGGCAGGGCGGGCGCGGGGGCGCGCGCCAACCCCTCGCCGATCAGCGTGGCCGACCAGGTGGCCAGGAAGATGGCGGCGGCGGGGGCGGCCAGCATGTGCGGCGCCTCCTGCAGGTAGGGCAGCGCCTCGGCGATCATCGCCCCCCATTCCGGCCGCGGCGGCAGCAGGCCGATGCCGAGGAAGCCCAGCGCCGAGACGGTGAGCAGATTGCCCCCCAGATGCAGCGCCGCCAGCGAGGCGACGGGCCGCGCGATGGCCGGCCAGGCGTGGCGCCGCAGCCGGTAGGCGCGGCCGAAGCCCAGCAGCAGGCTGGCCTCCGCCTCCGGCGCCGCCAGGGCGCCGCGCGCCAGCGGCTCGGCAAGCTGCGCGTAGGGTGGCCAGCGCGTCAGCACGAGGCCGAGCAGCACGGTGCCGACGCCGCCGCCCAGCAATTCGGTGGCCACCAGCACCAGCAGCAGGGCGGGGCAGGCATAGACCGTCTCGGTCAGGCCGCGCAGCAGACGGCGCGGCATCCCTCCCAGGCTGGCAGTGAGCAGCCCAACCACCGTGCCGAGCAAGGCCGTGGCGAGGCTCGCCGCCAGCGCCACGCCGAGCGAAAGCCGCGCCGCCGCCACGGTGCGCGCCAGCACGCTGCGGCCGAGCGGGTCAGTGCCCAGCAGCCACTCCCCGCCGGGCGGCAGGCCGGCGGCCATCAGGTCCGGCTCCAGCGGGTCGGCCGTGAGCAGGGCGGGGCCGGCGAGGGCGGTGGCCGCCAGCAGCGCCGCCAGCCCGGCGCCGAACCAGGGGAAGCGGCGATGCGCCGCGCCATGACGATGGCTCATGCCGCCGCACCCCCCGCGCGCAGGCGCGGGTCCATGGCGCGCAGCGACAGCTCCGCCAGCAGCGTGGCGGAGCCGAGCAGCAGCGCGAAAACCAGCCCCAGCGCCGCCACCACCGGAATGTCGCGCGCCATCAGCGAGCGGATGAGGAGCTGGCCGATGCCGTCGAGGTTGAACAGCATCTCGATGGCGATGAAGCCTTCCGTCACCTGCATGGCCAGCACGGGGAGATAGGCCACCACCGGCACCAGCGCCGGCCGCGCCACCACCCGCAGCCCGATGCGCCAGGGCGCCACGCCGCGCATCCGGGCGAATTGCGTGGCGTAGGCGCCATGCGCCTCCGCCATGCCGTGCCGCGCCACCCGCGCCAGCCCGGGGGCGAGCGCCGCCGCCAGCGTCACCACCGGCAGCACGAGGTGCCAGGGGGTGGCGTCGCCCGCCACGGGCAGCCAGCGCAACCGCACCGAGAGCAGCACCACCAGCACGCCGCCCAGCGCGAAGGAGGGCGCCGAGGCCAGCAGCGCGGCGAGCGCCGCCACCCCCCGGTCCAGCCAGCCGCCCGGCCGCCGCCCCGCCGCCAGGCCGGCGGGCAGCGCCAGCAGCAGCGCCGCCAGCAGCCCCAGCGCGCCGACGCGCAGCGTCAGCCCCAGCCGCGGCGCCACCTCGGCCAGCACCGGCTGCCCGGTGACGAGCGAGCGGCCGAAGCGGCCACGCGCCAGATCGGCCAGCCAGGCGCCGTATTGCAGCAGCACCGGCCGGTCCAGCCCCGCCTCCGCGCGCAGTGCCTCGACCATCGCGGCGCTCACCCGGTCCTCGCCGAAGCGGGCGGCGGCGACGCGCAGGGCGAGGTCGCCCGGCAGCGCCTGGAGCGCAGCGAAGCAGAGCGTCGCCACCACCAGCGCCACCAGCCCCGCCTGCGCCAGCCGGGCGGCCAGCAGGCGGGCGAGGCTCAGGCCCACCGCAGCCCGGCCGCGCCGTAATCCTGCTCGAACGGGTCCAGCACCACCGAGGGCAGCGCCACGCGCGGCGAGACCGCCACATTGTGCTCGAACCAGGAGACGGGGATCACCGGCAGCTCGGATTGCAGGATGGCGGCGATGCGCCGGCGCAGCGGCGCGCGCTCCGCCTCCGCGAAGCTGCCGAGATAGGCGCGGGTGAGGTCCAGCATCTCGGGGTTGTCGAAGCCGGGGGAGGACCAGAGCTGCCGGTCGCCGGTGAAGTCGGGGATGATGGTGCCGATCGGGTCCGGCACGTTCACATAGGTGCGGGCCAGCAGGCTGCACTCCATCGAGCCGTCGCGGATGGCGCCGGGCAGCGCGCCGGAGGGGCCGGGCCGCACCGTGATCTCGGCCCCCACGGCGCGCCACTGGGCCTGGATGGCCTGCGCCATCACCGGGATCTCCGGGCGGTTGGAGGGCACCATCATCGTGGCCGCCAGGCGCTGGCCGTCCCGGGCGCGGATGCCGTCGGCGCCCGGAGCCCAGCCGGCCTCGTCCAGCAGGCGGCGCGCCGCGGCCGGGTCCCGCCGCAGCGGCGGCAGATCCGGGTCGTGCCAGCCGGAGAGCACGGGGGGCAGGAGCTGGGTGGCGTGGCTTGCCGGATGGCGCAGGATGGCGGCGGCCAGCCCCTCGCGGTCGATGGCCAGCGAGAGGGCGCGGCGCACCCGGACATCGGCGAATTGCGGCCGGCGCAGGTTCATGACGATCATGCGCGGGCGCGGGATGGTGGCGCTGAGGATGCGCGCCCGGCCCGAGGCCTGGATGCGCTCCGCCGCCTGCGGCAGCAGGGTGAAGGCGATATCCGCCTCGCCGGCCTCGGCCAGCCGGGCGCGGGTCTCGCCCAGCGGCACGGCGCTGTAGGCCAGGCGCCGCACCGCCGGCGGCGCGCCCCAGTAATCCGGGAAGGCCTCGGCCTCGATGCCGCGGATGCCGTCCAGCGCCGTCACGCGGAAGGGGCCGGTGGCCACCGGGCGCTGCGGCCGGCCCTCCGCGTCATAGGCGGAAGGGGCGAGGATGATGCCGGCATAGTCGGTCAGGCAGCCGGGCAGGGGGGCGAAGGGCGTCCCGGTGCGGAACACCACCTCCCGCTCGCCCTCGGCCCAGAGCGCCGCCAGCGGAATGGCGGAAAGGCTCTCGGCCAGGGGCCGCACCCGCTCCAGCGTGCGCACCACGAGCGGCGCGGTGACGGGCGTGCCGTCATGGAAGCGCGCCTCGCGCAGGCGGAAGCGCCAGGTCAGCCGGTCCGGCTCCACCGACCAGCTCTCGGCCAGCAGGCCGCGCAGCGTGCCGTCAGGGCGCACACCCACCAGTGTCTCGGCGATGCCGAGGCGGCGCAGCACATAGCCGGTCTCCACCGGGTCGGGGCTGCTGAACTCCCAGGGGGAGACCATGCGCAGCACCGCCGCCTC
>NZ_JCACVY010000222.1:0-6371 GCF_058833935.1 Roseomonas sp. TS2
CGCATGGTGGTGCCCTTCGCCGCCGGCGGCAGCACCGATGTCTCGGCCCGCCTGCTGGCGCCGCGGATGCAGGAGGTGCTGGGCCAGCCCGTCGTCATCGAGAACCGCGCCGGCGCCGGCGGCACGCTGGGCTCCGACGCCGTGGCCAAGGCCCCGGCCGACGGCTCCACCTTCCTGATGGGCACCATCTCCACCCATGTGCTGGCGGTGGGCCTCTACCGCGAGCGGCTGCCCTACGACCCGGTGAAGGATTTCGTCGCGGTCGCGCCCACCGTTCTGGTGCCCATCTGCATCACCGTGCATCCGGCGCTCGGCGTCACCACCCTGGCCGGGCTGGTCGCGCTGCTGAAGGCCAATCCGGGCCAATACGCCTATGGCACGGGCGGCGCGGGCGGCTCGGCGCACATCGCCGCGGTGAGCTTCCTCAACACCATCGGCGCCGAGGCCACGCATGTGCCCTATCGCGGCAGCGCGCCGATGCTGAACGACCTGCTGGCCGGCCAGGTCGCCATCGCCTTCGACACGCCGGCGCTGATCGCGCCGCACCACAAGGCCGGCGCGCTGCGCTGCCTGGCCATCGCCACCGACCAGCACTCCGCCCTGATGCCCGAGGTGCCGACCGCCGCCGAGGCCGGGCTGCCCGGCTACAAGGCCTATAGCTGGTTCGGCGTCTTCGCCCCCGCCGGCACGCCCGCGCCCATCGTGGCACGGATGAACGCGGCGGCGCGCGCCGCCGTCACCGAGCCGGCCACCGCGCAGCGGCTGCGGGAGATGGAGCTGCCGCCGATCGAGAAGGGCACGCCGGAGGATTTCGCCGCCTTCCTGCGGAGCGAGCTGGATTTCTGGGTGCCGCTGGTGCGCGCCAGCGGCGCCACGGCGGACTGAGCGCCAGCGTTCGGCGGGAGCCTCAGCGGGCGCGGAGGAGATCCACCAGCGCCCGCAGCTTCGGCGCCAGGTTCCGCCGGCTGGGAAAGTAGAGGTAGAAGCCCGGGAAGCGCGGGCAGAATTCCTCCAGCACCGGCACCAGCGCCCCGCGCTCGAGATGGGGCCGGAAGCTCTCCGCCATGCCGAAGGTGATGCCCGCCCCGGCCAGGGCCAGCCGGATCATCAGCCCCATCTCGTTGGTGGTGATCTCCGGCTGCACCGCCACGGCGAAATCCCGCCCCCCCTCGGCGAACTCCCAGCGATAGGGTGCTACGCCCGGCGCCGGCCGCCAGCCGATGCAGCGGTGCCGCGCCAGCTCGCGCGGATGCGCCGGCCGCCCCGCCCGCGCCAGATAGGCCGGCGCGCAGACGGCGAGCTGACGCTGCGGGCCGGAGACGGGGATGGCGACCATGTCCTGCTCGATCACCTCGCCCAGCCGCACCCCGGCATCGAAGCCCCCGGCGACGATGTCGTGCTCCTCGTCGGTCACGGTGATGTCGATCTGCACGCCGGGGCAGGCGGCGGCGTAGGCGGCCAGCATCGGCCCGGCCAGGAATTCCTCGGCGATGGAGGAGACGGCGAGGCGGAGCTGGCCGCCCGGCCGCGTCTCCCGGTCCCGCGCGGTGCGCAGCGCGGTGCCGATCTCGGCCATGGCCGGCGCCACGGCGCGGTGCAGCGCCTCCCCCGCCTCGGTCAGGCTGACGCTGCGGGTGGTGCGGCGGAACAGCGCCTGGCCGAGATCCGCCTCCAGCCCGCCGATCGCCTGGCTGACCGCCGGGCGGGTGACGCCGAGCCGCTCGGCGGCGGCGCGGAAGCTGCGCGTCTCCGCCACGGCGAGGAAGGCGGGCAGGGCCTTGAGGTCGGGCGTCATTGGTAACCTCTGCTTACCGGCGCATGCAGCAATAGGCGAATTCCGCCACCGGTCCAGCCTCCCTAGCTTCACCCCCGTTCCGGAAGCGAAGGAGAGGACGATGCTGGACGGAAAGGTTGTGGTGGTCACCGGCGCCTCGGGCGGGATCGGCGAGGCCATCGCCCGAGAGCTGGCCGGCGCCGGCGCGCGGGTGATGCTCGGCGCCCGCCGGACGGAGCGGCTGGAGGCCATCGTGGCGGCGCTGCGCGCGGCGGGCCACACCGCCCTGGCGCGGCCGGCGGACGTGACGCGGCGCGAGGATGTCCGCGCCCTGGCCGAGGCGGCGGCCGAAGCCTGGGGGCCGGTCGACGTGATGGTCAACAATGCCGGCATCATGCCGCTCTCGCCCATGGCCGCGATGAAGGTCGAGGAGTGGGACCGCATGGTGGAGGTGAACATCAAGGGCGTGCTCAACGGCATCGCCGCCGTGCTGCCGGAGATGAGCGCGCGCCGCGCCGGGCACATCGTCAACATCGCCTCGATCGGCGCGCTCTCGGTGGTGCCGACGGCGGCGGTGTATTGCGCCACGAAATTCGCCGTGCGCGCCCTCTCGGACGGGCTGCGGCAGGAGCATGACGCGCTGCGCGTCACCTGCATCCACCCCGGCGTGGTGGAGAGCGACCTCGCCGCCACCATCACCGACCCCGCCGCGGCGGCGATGATGCGCGACTACCGCGCCATCGCCCTGAAGCCCGACGCCATCGCCCGCGCCGTGCGCTACGCCATCGCGCAGCCGGCGGATGTGGATGTCAGCGAGATCGTCATCCGCCCCACCGCCGCCCGTGGCTGAGACCGGAGGAAGGAACAAAGCCATGACCATCGCCCGCGCCCTCCCCCTGCTGGCTGCACCCCTGCTGACGATGCTGGCCGGCGCCCCCGCCGCGGCGGCCGAGACGGCCGCCACCCACCCCTATGCCGGAATGTGGGTGACGGCGGATGGCCGCATACGCCACCACCTGCTGCCCAACGGGCGCTACGAGGAAGCCCGTGGCGGGCGCGAATGCGCCTACAAGGGCCGCTACGCGGTGGCCGGCAGCCACATCGAATACTGGGACGACACCGGCTTCACCGCCGATGGCGATTTCATCGACGGTGTGCTGCACCATGGCGGCATGGTGCTGCACCGCCAGCGCGAAACGCCGCCGGCGCGCGGCTGCTGAGGCGCGGGCGGCCTGCCCTTCATTCGGCGGGCAGGCCGGCCAGCGCCGCGATCCGCCGCGAGCGGGCGGCGAATGCGGCGGCGGGCGACTGCCAGCTTATGGCCGGAGGGGAGCATGTCTCCAGCACCGGAGCGACGCGGATGCAGTCCATCCAGAACCCGCCGCGCCGCACCGCCAGAAATTGCCTGTCCGGCGACAGCGCCAGGCCGGGTTCCTCCGTGAACCGGCCATCCTCCGAATAGCCGAGCGCCATCTCCGGCAGGGCCCGCCGCCAGCGGAGGCCATCCGGTTGCCACAGTCCATAGACCGTGTCCGTGGGCACCGGCTCCTGGGTCAGCCGCAGACGGCGGCCATCGGGCAGCGTGACCTCGGCCAGCACCGCGCGCGCGGTGAACAGCTCCACTAGCCCCACCATGACCAGGCCCACGAGGAGCACCATCGGAACCCCGGCCAGGGCCGCCGCCCAATGCCATCCGCCCCGCACCGCCGCCCAGCAGCAGAGCGCCACGGCGACGGCGGCGTAGGCCAGCATGCCGATCCCGCCCAGCACCGACCGGGGCAGCAGATACGGCCCGCTCGCCTCCAGCCACACCAGCCCGAGCCAGGCCACCGCCAGCGTGCCGCCGGCGTACAGCGCCAGGCGGGCCTTCTTCATTTTCCCCCGTCCACGCTGAGGATCTGGCCGCTGATCCACTTGGCGCGGTCGCTGGCCAGGAAGGTGACGGCGTCGGCGATGTCCTGCGCCTCGCCGAGCCGGCGTAGCGCGATGCCCTCCACCAGCCGCTGCTGCCCCTCGGCGCCGTAGCTCTCGAACTGCGCGATGGAGGCGGGGTTGGAGGGGATGAAGCCCGGCGCCACCGAGTTCACCCGGATGCCGTGCGGCCCGAGCTCATGCGCCAGCTGCCGCGTCAGCCCCACCAGCCCGTGCTTGGCCGAGCAGTAGGCCTGGATGCCGGTCAGGCTGCGCTGCAGCCCGGCGCCGGAGGAGATGGTGACGATGGCGCCGCGCCCCGCCTGCTTCATGCCCGGCGCGGCGGCGGCGCAGAGGTTGAAGCAGGCATGCAGGTTGATGTCGAAGATGGCGTGCCAGTCGGCTTCCGGCACCTCGTCCACCGGGCGCATCACCTGGCCGCGCACGCCGCCCGCATTGGCCACCAGCACGCCGACCGGCGCACCCGCCTCGGCCACCACGCGGCCGATCCAGCCCCGCGCCGCGCCGGGGGCGGTGAGGTCGAAGGCCTCGGTGCGGATGCCGCTCTCGCCCGCCGTCTCGGCCAGCTCCGCGGCCGAGAGGTCGCAGGCGAAGACGCGCGCGCCCATCGCCGCGAAGTCCCGTGCGATGACGCGGCCGAAGCCGTGCCCGCCGCCGGTGACGGCGACCACCACATTGTCGAAGCGGATGTTCATGCCGGCAGCATCTCCGTCAGGTTGGCGTCGTCCATGGCGCGGGTGCCGCGCTCGCATTCGTGGATCTGGCCGATCAGCCGGTCCAGCGCGGGGGTGGGGATGCCGTGGCGGCGCCCGGCCTCGGCCACGGGGGCGAGCTGCGCATCCACCTCGGTGGTGCGGCGGCGCACCCACAGGTCGCGCCAGATGCCGGAATGGGTCTTGGCGTTGGGCCGGTTGAAGGCGACCATCGCCGCGACGCTGGCGCGCGCCTCCGCCTCGGTTCCACCGGGGGCGAAGGCATGCGGCTCGAAGCCGTTGAAGCCGCGCGGCACCACGCCCTCGGCCGCGGCCACGCGCATCACCTCGCCGCCCAGCGCCCGCCACAGCGGCAGCAGCTCGGGCCGCTCCAGGCAGTCGGCGATGCCCTTCTCCCCCACCGCCTGCGCGAACAGCAGCGCGCCATAGCCGAGCTTGCCCCATAGATAGCCGGCAAGGTTCGGCGTGGTGATGGCATCCGGCTCGAACAGGCGCAGCAGCCGGTGCAGCGATTCCAGCCGCGCGCTCTCGCTGCCATCCAGCTCGCCCAGCACCACGGCGCCGCGCCCGCCATAGAGGACCTTGCCCGGCGCCAGCCAGTCGGCGCTGAAATTGACGAAGGCGCCGACGGTGCGCGCCTCTCCCACCACGCCAGCGATGATCGGCTCGCACAGCCCGTTCTGCAGGGAGACGACATAGCCCTCCTCCGCCAAATGCGGCAGCAGGGCGCGGGCGGCGGCCTCGGTGTGCTGCGCCTTCACGCAGAGCAGCACGCGGGCGTAGCGGCCGCGCAGCGCCTCCGGCGTAAAGGCGGGGGCGTGGATGGTATAGTTCTCCAGCGGCCCCTCGATGGCCAGGCCCCGCGCCGGGTCGCGGATGGCGGCGACGTGCTCGGCCTCGATGTCGACGAACACCACGGCATGGCCGGCGCGCACCAGCGCGGCCCCCACCGTGCCGCCGATGGCGCCCGCGCCCCAGACCAGGATCGGCCCCGCCATCCCCTCCGCCGCCGCGCTCTCCTGCTTCAGGACCATGCCGCCGATTCCTCTCTCGATGCGGGGCGGAAGGCTGGGCGCGGCGGGGGGAGGCGTCAATCCGCCCCTGGCCTCCGGCGCGCGGAGGAGGGAGATTCCCGCGCCGCGCCCCTTTTGGCCGCCGCCGCCCGCGGGCATTGTGGCGCGTGGAATGACCCTGCCCGGCAATTTGCGCGGCGCCGCCCTGATGGCCGGCGCGGCGCTGCTCTTCGCCTATGAGGCATTGATGATCCGCTGGCTCAGTGCCCGCGGCATCCCCCTCTCCACGCAACTGCTGTTCCGCTGCCTGGGTCAGGTCGTCTGGGTGGCGCCGGCGCTGCTGGCGGCCGGACCCGGCGTGCTGCGCACGGCGAAGCCGGCGCTGCACGCGCTGCGCGGCGTCTGCTCGCTGCTCACCTGGGGGCTCTACTACGTCTCGCTGACGCTGCTCGACCTCGCCACCGCCACGGTGCTCTCCTTCACCTCGGTGCTGTTCGTCACCGCCCTGGCCGGGCCGCTGCTGCGCGAGCGCGTCGGCCGCCGGCGCTGGATGGCCACGCTGGTGGGCTTCCTCGGCGTGCTGCTGGTGGTGCGGCCGGGCGTGCTGCCGCTGGACTGGCCGCTGGCGGCCTCGCTCGGCTCGGCGCTGGGCGGCGCCGGCATCGTGCTGACCACCAAGGCGCTCGCCCGCACCGAGCGGACCGAGACGATCATGCTCTATATCGGCCTGATCGCCACCGCCGGCACGCTGCCCCTCGCCCTGCCCGGCCTCGCCTGGCCGGGCTGGACCAACTTCCTGCTGCTGGCGGGCGCCGGGCTGCTGGGCCCGGCGGGGATGCATCTGTGGATCAGCGCCCTGCGCCTGGCCGATGCCTCGGTGGTGGCGCCGCTCTCCTATGTGCGGCTGGTCTTCGCCGCGTTCGCCGGGGCGCTGCTCTT
>NZ_JCACVY010000223.1:0-6252 GCF_058833935.1 Roseomonas sp. TS2
CCCGAATCTGAAGGAAACGGTCGATGCCGGGGGTCTGGTCGCGCCGCGGGGTCGCGCGTGTGGGGGCGGCGCTGCCCTCGTTTCTGGTCGGGCTGATGGCCGCCGCCCCGGTCCTGGCGGCCCAGGGGGCAGTGCAGGGGGCGGTGCAGGCGGTAGGGCAAGGAGCGGCGGAGCACGCGGCGCCGGCCCTCTCGGCGCTGTGGGCGCTGCCCTTCGCCGGCGTGCTGCTCTCCATCGCGCTGATGCCGTTGCTGGCGGGGCATCTCTGGCATCACCATTACGGCAAGATCGCCGCGGGCTGGACGGCGCTGTTCCTGCTGCCCTACGCGCTGGCCTTCGGCGCCGGTCACGCCTGGCATGAGTTCACGCATGTCCTGGTGGGCGAGTACCTGCCCTTCATCACCCTGCTCCTCGCGCTCTACACCACGGGCGGCGGCGTGCTCCTGAAGGGCAGCCTGGTCGGCACCCCGGGCACCAACACGGCGCTGCTGGCGGTGGGCACCGCCATCGCCAGCCTGATGGGCACGACCGGCGCCTCGATGGTGCTGATCCGGCCGCTGCTGCGGGCCAACGCCGGGCGGCAGCGGAAGATGCACAGCTTCGTCTTCTTCATTTTCCTGGTCAGCAACATCGGCGGCAGCCTGACCCCGCTCGGCGACCCGCCGCTCTATCTCGGCTTCCTCAAGGGGGTGAGCTTCTTCTGGCCCACCACCAACCTGTTCGGGCCCTTCCTGTTCTGCACCGCGCTGCTGCTGGCGCTGTACTGGGTCATCGACACCCTGGCCTATGGGCGCGAGCGCAAGGCGCCGATCGCCCCCGCCGCCGAGCGCGCGACGCATGCCGACCATGCCGAGGCGCCGCCCGGCGAGAAGCTCGGCATCGATGGCTGGGTGAACGTGGCGCTGATCGGCGCGGTGGTGGCCGGCGTGCTGATGCAGGGCGTGTGGCTGCCGGGCGAGATCTCGCTGCTCGGCCAGCCGATCGGGCTGGAGCGGGTGGTGGCGATGGCGCTGTTCCTGGCCATCACCGCCGCCTCGGTCTGGCTGACGCCGGCGCGCATCCGCGAGGCCAACGGCTTCACCTGGGGGGCCATCCTGGAGGTGGCCAAGCTGTTCGCCGCCATCTTCCTCACCATGGCGCCGGTGCTGGCGATGCTGAAGGCCGGCGCCGATGGCCCGCTCGCCGGCCTGGTGGCGCTGACCTCGGACGCCGCCGGCCAGCCGCTCCCGGCCATGTATTTCTGGCTGACCGGCGCGCTCTCCTCCTTCCTCGACAACGCGCCGACCTACCTCGTCTTCTTCAACATGGCGGGCGGCGACGCCGCCACGCTGATGGGGCAGGGGGCGCTGACGCTCGCCGCCATCTCCTGCGGCGCGGTGTTCATGGGCGCCAATTCGTATATCGGCAACGCGCCCAACTTCATGGTGAAGGCCATCGTCGAGGAGCAGGGCGTGCGCATGCCGAGCTTCTTCGGCTATTGCGGCTGGGCGCTGGTGTTCCTGGTGCCCACCTTCGTCCTGGTCACGTTCCTGTTCTTCTGAGACCGCCCGAGAGGAAACCGCCCATGCCCTACGTCATCGCCGACGACCTGCCCGAAGCCCCCGCCGGCCAGCGCTTCCGTGCCCTGCTGGAGCGGCCGCAGATCCTGCGCATGCCCGGCGCGCATCTCGGCATCGCGGCGCTGCTGGCCAAGCAGGCGGGGTTCGAGGCGCTCTACATGTCGGGCGCCGCCATGTCCGCCACCATGGGCCTGCCCGATCTCGGCATGATCACGGTCGATGACGTGTCCTGGCACATCCGCCAGGTGGCGCGCGCCTCGGCCCTGCCGGTGCTGGTCGATGGCGACACCGGCTATGGCGAGGCGCTGAACGTGATGCACATGGTGCGCAGCTTCGAGGAGGCCGGCGCCGCCGCCGTGCACCTCGAGGACCAGCTCCTGCCCAAGAAGTGCGGCCACCTGAACGACAAGAAGCTGGCCGATGCGCGCGACATGGCCGCCAAGGTGGCCGCCGCCCGCAAGGCGCGCCGCCACCTCTACCTGATCGCCCGCACCGACGCTGCGGCCAGCGAGGGCATGGACGGCGCCGTGGCCCGCGCGAAGCTCTACCTGGAGGCCGGCGCCGACGCGATCTTCCCCGAGGCGCTGACCACGCGCGAGATGTTCGAGGAGTTCGCCCGCCGCATGCCGGGGGTGAAGCTGCTGGCCAACATGACCGAGTTCGGCCGCACCCCCTTCTTCACCGCCGAGGAGTTCGAGGCCATGGGCTATTCCATGGTCATCTGGCCGGTCAGCCAGCTCCGCGTCGCCGCCCGCGGGATGGAGGAGCTGTATGCCGCCATCGCGCGGGATGGCGGCACCCACAAGATGATCAACCGGATGCAGACCCGCGCCGAGCTGTACGAGACCATCGGCTACCACGACTACGAGTCGCTCGACTCCACCCTGGTGAAGACCATCGTGCCCGAGGGCATGCCGCAGGACCGCTGATCAGCCGGCCAGCACCTCCGCCAGCGCCTCGGCGGCGGGGGAGAGGCTGGCGCCGCGGCGGCGCAGCAGCACGATGCGCCGCCGCAGCAGCGGCGTGTCGATCGGCCGTGTCTCCAGCAGCGGCGCCACGCGCAGCTCCACGGCGGTGGCAGGCAGCACGGCGATGCCGAGCCCGGCCCGCACCAGCGCCACCGCCGTGCTCATGTAGGTGGCCTCGTAGGCCGGGCGGACGCTGAGGCCGGCGGCGGCGAAGGCCTGCTCCACCAGGGCGCGCAGGCTGCTCTCCGGGTCGGTCAGCACCAGCGGCGCGGCGGCCAGCGCCGGCAGGGTGAGGTTCGCCGTGGCGGCGAAGGCATGGCCGGGCGGCAGCACCGCCGCCAGCGAATCCTCGAAGAGCGGCGTCTCCTCCAGCTCCGGCTCCGGCCCGGCGGCGTGGCCGATGCCGAGCTCCGCCTCGCCCGCCTTCACCAGCGCCGCCACGCGCCGCGCCACCGCGTCCCGCACCATCACCCGGATGCCGGGATGGGCGGCCCGCAGCCGCGCCAGCGCCCCCGGCAGCAGGTTGGCCGCCACCGAGGGCAGCACCGCCAGATGCACCACGCCCGAGCGCCGCTGCGCCTGCTCCCGCGCGCCGGCCACCACCGTCTCCAGCTCGTCCAGGATGCGCTGGAAGGAGAGCGCCAGCGCCTGCCCCGCCAGGGTGGGCCGCACCCCGCGCGCCGAGCGGTCGAACAGCGCCACGCCGAGGCTTTCCTCGAGGGCGCGGATCTGCAGGGTGAGGGCGGGCTGCGAGACGTGCAGCCGCGCCGCCGCCCTGCCGAAGCTGCCTGTCTCCACGGCCATGGTCAGAGCGCGGATCTGCCGCAGGGAGTAGCTCATAATTTTGCCCTATGACTGCGCCAGGAAAAACTCAATGGACTTATGGCCGGCGGCACGGCGAGATGGCCGGGAAGGGGCCGGCTGAGCCCCACCCGGTTGGAGACGGCACCATGACCCACCCCACGCTTCGCCGCCGCGCCCTGCTGGGCGGCGGCCTCGGCCTCGCCGCCCTGCCGCTCGCGGCGCCCGCCCTCCGCGCGCAGGAGGCGTGGCCGAGCCGCCCCATCCGCATGGTGGTGCCCTTCGGCGCCGGCACCAGCACCGACATCATGACGCGCCTCGTCTCCGTCCCGATGTCGAAGACGCTGGGCCAGCCCGTGGTGGTGGAGAACCGTGCCGGCGCCGGCGGCGTGGTGGGCAGCGACGGCGTGGCGAAGGCGGCCCCCGACGGCTACACCCTCTGCATGGGCAGCATCGCCTCGCATTCGGTGAACGTCTCGCTGATGCCGAACATGCCCTACGACGTGCTGCGCGACTTCACGCCGATCTCCCTGGTGACGGAGGCGCCGAACCTGCTGGTGATCTCGCCCAAGGTGCCGGCGAAGACGCTGCCCGAGTTCATCGCCTGGGCGAAGCAGCAGCGCGGCGGGGTGAGCTACGCCTCGGCCGGCAACGGCACCTCCAGCCACCTGGCGGGGGAGCTGCTGAAGCTGCGCACCGGCGCGCCGCTGGAGCACGTGCCCTACCGCAGCGGCGCCCAGGCGGTGACCGACGTGATGGCCGGCAACGTGCCGATGATCGTCTATCAGGTGACGGCGGTGCTGCCCTTCGTGCGCGAGGGCACGCTGCGGGCGCTGGCTTCCACCTCCGCCGCGCGGCTGGAGCTGACGCCGGAGATCCCCACCGCCATCGAGCAGGGCATCGCCGAGTTCGACGTCGCCGCCTGGCACGGGCTGTTCGCCCCCGCCAGCCTGCCGGCGCCGGTGCGGGACCGGATCTACGGTGCGCTGAAGGCGGCGCTGGATTCGCCCGAGCTGCGCGCCCAGCTGCGCGAGCAGGGGCTGCAGCCCGTGGGCATGGCGCCCGCCGAGTTCCGCCCCTGGCTGGAGGCCGATATCGCCAAGTGGCGCGAGGTGGTGCGCGTCTCCGGCGCCCGCGCGGATTGAGGGCGGCAGGCATGGCTCCCGACACCCTCCTCCGCATTGGCTGCGGCTCCGGCTTCTCCGGCGACCGGATCGACGCGCCCGGGCCGGTGGTCGATGCGCTGATCGCCGCCGGCGGACCGGCCGCGCTGATGCTGGAGGTGCTGGGCGAGCGCACCCTGGCCCTGGCCCAGCGCGAGCGGTTGCACCGCCCCGAGGCCGGCTACGAGCCGGCGCTGATCGACCTGCTGCGGCCCATCCTGGCGCGCTGCGTGGCGCATGGCATCCCCATCGTCACCAATGGCGGCGCCGCCAATCCGCGCGGCGCGGCGCAGGCGGTGCTGGCGCTGGGGCGGGAGCTCGGGCTGCCCGCGCTCCGCATCGGCGTGGTGGAGGGGGACGACATCCGCGGCACGGACGCGCTGGACGACCTCGACCACTGGGAGGGCGATGCCGGAGCGGTGCTGGAGCCGGCACGGGTGATCGCCGCCAATGTCTATCTCGGCGCGGCGCCGATCGCCGAGGCGCTGCGCGGCGGCGCGCAGGTGGTGGTCACCGGCCGCTGCTCCGACCCTGCCCTGGCGCTCGGCCCCATGCTGGCGCATTTCGGCTGGAGCGAGGATGACTGGGACCGCCTCGCCGCCGGCACCATGGCCGGGCACCTGCTGGAATGCGGCTCGCAGATCACGGGCGGCTACTTCGCCGACCCCGGGGTGAAGGACGTGCCGGGGATGGCCACGCTCGGCTTCCCCATCGCCGAGATCGGCGCGGATGGCGCGGTGCTCATCACCAAGCCCGCCGGCACCGGCGGCGTGGTGGACCGCCGCACCGTGACCGAGCAGCTCCTCTACGAGCTGCACGACCCCTCGGCCTACCTCACCCCCGATGTGGTGCTGGACATCACCGGCGTGCGCATCACCGAGGAGGCACCGGACCGGGTGCGGGTCGCCGGCGCGCGCGGGCGGCCACGGCCGGAGCGGCTGAAGGCCACGGTCAGCCTGCCCGGCGGATGGCTGGGCGAGGGCGAGATCTCCTATGCCGGCCCCAATGCCCGCGCCCGTGCCGAACTGGCCGGCCGCACTCTGCGCGAGCGGCTGCGGATGCTGGGGCTGGAGGCCGCGGCGCGGCTCGACCTGATCGGCGTGGTCAGCGTCTTCGCCGGCGATGACGGGGTGCCGGCCGGCACCGGGGATCTGGCGCCGGCCGATCTGCGGCTGCGCCTCGCCGTGGCCACCGAGACCCGCGCCGAGGCGGAGCGGGCGGTGCGCGAGGTGCTCTCCCTCTACTGCTGCGGCCCGGCCGGCGGCGGTGGCGTGCGCACGCGGGTGGTGGACCGCATCCGCACCCTCTCCTTCCTGGTGCCGCGCGAGCGGCTCGCCCCCCGCGTCATCCTGCTGGAGCTGGAAGCATGAGCGCCGTGCCGCTGTACCGCCTCGCCCATGCCCGGGCGGGGGACAAGGGCAACCGCCTGAACATCGCCCTCATCGCCCACCGCGCGGAGGACTGGCCGCATCTCGCCGCGCAGGTGACGGAGGCGCGGGTGCTGGCGCATTTCGCGCACCGTGGCGCCAGCGCTGTGCGGCGGCACGACCTGCCGGGCCTCGGCGCCTTCAACTTCGTCATCGAGGACGTGCTGCAGGGCGGCGTGAACGGCGCGCTGAACCTGGACGGGCATGGCAAGTCGCTCTCCTTCCACCTGCTCGCCCTGGAGGTGGAGCCGCCCGCGCCGGGCTGACGCGGCGCCCCCTGTTGCTCCCCCTGGGCGGCGGCGGCGTGCCTGCTAGACTTCGCGGCATGGGAACG
>NZ_JCACVY010000224.1:0-6247 GCF_058833935.1 Roseomonas sp. TS2
GCAGGCCAGCCAGCAGCAGGGCGAAGCGCCGCCGCAGGGGGTGCAGGTTCATGCGGCGTCCCCGGGGCGCGCGGCGGCGCGGGCAGCAGAGCGCGCGGCGGCGCGGGCGGCGGTGCGGGGGGTGGTGCAGCCGGGGGCGCCCGGCGCGGCCAGGGCAAGCCAGGCGTGGTGTGGCAGGGAAAGGCCGGGCGCCCGCTCGGCCAGGACCAGGGGCGGGCTGATATGGAGCAGGCGCATGGGCCGGTGGCCGGCCGCGCCGGTCAGCAGCAGCGCCTGCTCGGCCGGCAGGCCAGGCCGGAACAGGATTGCCACCGGCTGGCCCGCCGCGGGCCAGAGCGGTACGGCCGTGGCCAGCGCCCCGGCAATGCCGAGGCACGCCAGGCCAGACGCGAGGAACCGCATCCCGACTCCCTCCAGAAGATGAAGCGGAGCACAGAATGCGGCGAGAATCGTTAACTACCCGTTGGTCGGGCCGAGTCCGCGCGCCTCAGGCCGCGGCGGGGTCGATCCAGCCCACATGCCCGTCCGGGCGCCGATAGACGACGTTGAGCTGCCCGCTGGCGCGGTTGCGGAACATCATCACCGGCATCTGTCCGAGGTCGAGCCGCATCACCGCCTCGCCCACGGTGAGGCGGGCGATCTCGGTGGGGGTCTCGGCAATGATGGCGCCGTGCTCGGCCCCGTCCATGCCGCCGGACGTCTCCATGCCATCGGCGGCCGGGTCCTCGGCGGGGGCGGCGCCGTCGGTCAGGCCGCCGAGCAGCACGGCGGCGTCAACCGGCTCGTCCGGCACGTCGGCCGGCTGGGCCAGCACCACCTGCCGCGCCGTCTCGGCGGTGGCGGGCAGGCGCTCATCGGCCAGATTGCGGGAATGCTCGTTCATGCGGCGGCGGTAGCGGCGCAGGCGCTTGGCGATGTGCGCGGCGGCCTCGTCGAAGGCGCGGTGCGCGTCGGGCCCCTCGCCCTCGCCGCGCAGGCTGAGCCCGCGGCCGGCGTGGATGTCAATGGCGCAGGAGAAGAAGGCGCGGTTCTTCCCGAAGGTCACATAGGCTTCCAGCGCGTGGTCGAAATATTTCTTGGTCACGGCGCTGAGGCCTTCGGTCACATGGACCTTCAGCGCCTCGCCTGTTTCGACCTGTTTCCCTGCGACAACGATATGCATGGCGGGCTAACCCCTCCTTGTTGCTGGGGAGGGGCCGTCCCTTGGGACGGCGGGGCGGGCGGGTCGCGCCCGCTCCGGGTCAGGCCGGGACGGCCTTCTCCCGTTTGCGCTGCACGGATGATGGGATGCGCAGCGCTTCCCGGTATTTGGCCACCGTGCGGCGGGCGATGTCCACTCCTTCCCGACGCAAAGCTGCGACAATTGCATCATCGCTGAGGATATCGTCCGGCGTCTCCGCCGCGACCATGCCGCGGATGCGGTGGCGGATCGCCTCGGCGCTGAAGGTTTCACCGCCCGTGCCGCCGATCGCAGTTGTGAAGAAGTATTTAAGCTCAAAATTGCCGCGCGGCGTGGCGATGTACTTGTTGGCGGTGACACGGCTGACGGTCGATTCGTGCATCTCCACCGCCTCCGCCACGTCGCGCAGGATGAGCGGGCGCAGATGCGCGACGCCGTGGCGGAAGAAGCCGTCCTGCCGCCGCACGATCTCGGCCGACACCTTCAGGATGGTGCTGGCGCGCTGCTCCAGGCTCTTCACCAGCCAGTTGGCGGCCTGGAACTTCTCGGAGAGGAAGGCGCGGTCCTCGCGCGAGGCGGCGACCAGCGCGCGGGCGTGGAAGCCACGGTTGACCAGCACGCGCGGCAGCGTCTCCGGGTTCAGCTCCAGCAGCCAGTCGCCCGCCTCGCCGGCCATCGGGGCGGGGCGCATCAGCACGTCCGGCACCAGCGAGGGCGCGTGCTCGGGGTCGAAGCCGGCGCCGGGCTTGGGGTCGAGGCGCTTCAGCTCGGCCACCATGTCGGCCAAATCCTCGGCATCGACGCCGCAGACGCGCATCAGCCCGCGCATGTCGCGCCGCGCCAGCATCTCCAGGTTCCGCACCAGCGCGGCCATGGCCGGGTCCAGCCGGTTCTTCTCGGCCAGCTGCACGGCCAGGCACTCGCCGAGCGAGCGGCAGAACATGCCCACCGGCTCGAAGCGCTGCATCCGCGCCCGGATGCGCGCCACCCGCGCCTCCTCGCAGCCCAGCGCGGCGGCGATGGCAGCATCCGCCGCCGGCAACCGCCCCGCCGGGTCGAGCAGCGCGATGAGCTGGGCGCCGATCAGCCGGTCCGACGGGTCGGGGAAGGTGAGGCGGAGCTGCTCGCCCAGCTCCTCGCGCAGGCTGCGCGGCCGCTCGGCGGCCAGCGAGTCGATGCCGCGCGCATCCTCGTCGAAATCGGCGCGGCCGCCGCGCGGGCTCTCGCCGTCATAGACGTTCGACCAGTCGCGGATGTCGAGCGGGGCCTCCGCCTCGGCCGGCAGGGCGGCGGCGGTGCTGCTCTCGAAGCTGTCGGCCGGGGCGGGCGGCGGCGTGGCCGGCTCGCGCCCGGCATGGGCGTCGGGCGGCGGGCCGTCGGCGCGCTCGTCGCGCTCCAGCAGCGGGTTGCGCTCCAGCTCCTCCTCGACGAAGGCGATGACCTCGAGGTTGGAGGATTGCAGCAGCTTGATCGCCTGCCGCAGCTGCGGCGTCATCACCAGCGACTGGGTGTGCCGCAGATCCAGACGTGGGCCGATGGCCATGGCCGCTCAGCCTGCCTCCAGCAAGAGGGTGCCCGCCGCACGGGACCGGTGCAGCAGGCGCATGCTAGAGGCTGAACCGCTCGCCGAGATAGACCCGCCGGACCCCCTCATGGGCGACGATGTCCTGCGGCGTGCCCTCCATCAGCACCTGGCCGTCATGCAGGATGTAGGCGCGGTCGATGATCTCGAGCGTCTCGCGCACATTGTGGTCGGTGATCAGCACGCCGATGCCGCGGTTCTTCAAATGCCGCACCAGCTCACGGATCTCGCCCACCGCGATGGGATCGATGCCGGCCAGCGGCTCGTCGAGCAGGATGTAGGCCGGGTGGGTGGCGAGCGCGCGGGCGATCTCGCAGCGCCGCCGCTCGCCGCCCGAGAGGGCGAGGGAGGGGGAGCGGCGCAGATGCGTCAGCCCGAACTCGGAGAGCAGCTCGTCCAGCATCTGCTCGCGCCGGGCGCGGACGGGCTCCACCACCTCCAGCGCTGCCCGGATGTTGTCCTCCAGGCTGAGGCCGCGGAAGATCGAGGCCTCCTGCGGCAGGTAGCCCAGCCCCATGCGGGCGCGGCGGTACATGGGCAGGGTGGTGACATCCTGCCCGTCCATGAAGACCTGGCCCTGATCGGGGCGGACGAGGCCGGTCATCATGTAGAAGGTGGTGGTCTTGCCGGCGCCGTTGGGGCCAAACAGCCCCACCGCCTCGCCGCGCCGCACGCTGAGCGAGACGCCGCGCACCACGGGGCGCTTCTTGTAGCGCTTGCCCAGGTTGGTGGCGACCAGCCCGCCCTCGCCGGGGATGACCTTCAGCGGCGCGCTCATCGCGGCTGCCCCTGGCCTTGCTGTCCCTGGGGCTGCCCCTGGGGTTGCAACGCCTGCTGGCCCTGCTGCGGGATGATCAGGCCCTGCACGCGCTGGCCGGGGGTGGAAACCAGGCGGGCCACGCCGCTGCGCATGTTGACGATCGCCTCCTGTCCGTTGAGCTGGTTGTCGCCGCGGGTGATGCGCACGCCGCCGAGCAGGCGGGCCATGCCGGTGACTTCCGAATAGACGCCGCGGTCGCCGCGCACCACCTCGCCGGGGGTGCGGATCTCGACATTGCCGAAGGCCTCGACGCGCTCGAGCTGGCTGCCCTGGCCGGGCGTGGCGGCGCCGTTCCGGGCAGGCGCCGCGGCCTGCTGCGGCGCCCCGGCGCCCTGCTCCAGGAAGTAGCCCACCAGCGTGTCGGCGGCGATGCGGCGCTGGTCCTGCGTCACCACCACGGCGGCGCCGCGCGCCACGGCCATGCGGCGCTGCGGCCAGTATTCCATGCTGTCGCGGGAGGTCAGAACGTTCTCGGGCGTGGTCAGCTTCAGGGCGCGGCCGGTCATCACCAGCACGGCCTGGTCCATGTCGTAGATGGCGCGGTCGCCCTCGGCATGGTCGGTGGCGCTGTCGATGCGGACATTGCCCTCCGCCTCCAGTCGCCAGATCTCGCCGCCCGACATCGGCGTGTCGGCGCCGCCGGCGGCGGCGGGCTGGCCGGCGCGCGGGCGGTAGCGGGCGATCAGCCGGTCGGCGGTCAGGGTGATGCCCTGGCGCACGGCGCGGGCATTGCCGCGGGCGATCACCACCTGCTCCTGCTGACGCCACTCGATGCCGTCGGTGGCGGTCACCTCCACCGGGCCGCCCTGGGTCAGGTCGAGCGCCTGGGCGCCGGCGGCGCGCGGGGCGAGCGCCAGGGAGGCGGCCAGCAGCAGGCCGGCCAGCAGGGCGGCGGCGGGAAGGCCGCGTCGCGTCTCGGTCATCGTGCGCCCTCCAGGACAGCCTTGGCGTTGCCGGTGAACACCACCACCTGGCCGCGATTCTCCAGCCGGAAGCCCTCGCTGACCAGCGTGCCGAAGGGGCCCTGCGCGGCCACCGGCCGGTCGCCCCGGGCGCTGCCGCCGGCCACGTCGATCTGCGCCGCCTCGGTGCGCAGCGTGCTGCCGTCGTCGTGCCACAGCGTCACCTGGCCGGACAGGGCAAGCTGGTTGCTCGCCCGGGCGTAGCGGCCCTGCTGCGCCTCCAGCAGCACCCAGGCGCCGTCGGCCATGAACAGGTCGGCGCGCGGGCGCTCCAGATCGATCAGGTCGGTGTTCACCTGCTGCGTGGCGGTGGTGGCGGTCACGTTGTAGGGCCGGTTCTGCTCGTCCAGCCCCTGGTAGCGGGCGGAGGCGATGCGCATGGCCTCGGCCGAGGTCTGCGCCACGCGCCGGAAGGCCAGCCGGCCCCGCTCCTCCGCCGAATCGAATTCCGGCCACAGGGCGATGGCCGCCAGCAGGCCGAGCGCCCCCACCGGCAGCAGCCACTTGGCCAGCTTCACCAGCACGCGCCGCCGCGCCAGGGCGCCGGCATCCATCGTCATGCGCGCGCGGGACGGCAGCGTCGTGCGCGACCGGCCGGGCGCGCGGCTGGCACGTTGCGCGGCAAGCGCGTCGCGGGGAGGCGTGGAGGGCGTCATTCGTCGGCTTTGCTTGTCCGCCGCCTTCAGGCCCGGCCGGCGCGAACGCGGGGACAGCAGGCGGTGCGGGAAGGGGAAAAACCTCACCCTCCCTGTATGGGGCTGCGGATGGGCAGGGTCAACGCGCCGCGGCGTCTCGCTTAATCAAAAAGCGTGCCAGAATTTTGCCGGATTCCGCTCAATGCGCGAAAATATCCGGCTCGTCATAGCCCATCAGGTCGAGGGCACCGCGCGTGGGCAGGAAGCGGAAGCAGGCCTCGGCCAGTTCCAGCCGTCCCTCGCGCCGCAGCAGCGCCTCCAGCCTGCCCCAGAGCGCGTGCAGGTGCAGCACGTCCGAGGCGGCATACGCCAGCTGCTCCGGCGTCAGCTCGGCCGCGCCCCAATCGGAGCTCTGCTGCTGCTTGGAGATCTCGACGCCGAGCAGCTCGCGGCAGAGATCCTTCAGCCCGTGCCGCTCGGTGAAGGTGCGGACCAGCTTGGCGGCGACCTTGGTGCAGCGGACGGGGGCGCATTCCACGCCCAGCGCGGCGCGCAGGATGGCGACGTCGAAGCGCGCGAAGTGGAACAGCTTCACCACGTCCGGCCGCGCCAGCAGCGCCTTGAGGTTGGGGCAGTCCGCGCCGCGCCCGCCGAGGCTCTCGGGGATGATCTGCACGCAATGCGCCGTGCCGTCGCCGGCCGAGAGCTGCACGAGGCAGAGCCGGTCCCGGCGCGGGTCGAGGCCCATCGTCTCGGTGTCGATGGCGACGACGGCGCCGAAATCGACATCGGGCGGGAGATCGTGCTTGTGGAGCCTGATGGTGGCGTTGGCCGCAAACAGCGTGCTTGCCATCTTCGCCATCCCTGCCTTCCGATCCTGACCGTTGCGCTGACGCGCCGCGGAGGAGATATGCCCAGGAAAGGACTCGAACCTTCACGACCTTGCGGTCACTGGCACCTGAAGCCAGCGCGTCTACCAATTCCACCACCTGGGCAAGGGGGCGAACCGCCGTTTGGCGTGGGTGGGCTTTTATGGGCGCGGCCGGGCGCCGTCAACGGGGGTTTTGA
>NZ_JCACVY010000225.1:0-6014 GCF_058833935.1 Roseomonas sp. TS2
CCATGCGGGCGCCGCGCCATTCCAGCACCCGCAGCAGCGCGCCCAGCAGCGCCGGGCGCTGCACCGGCTTGGCCAGGTAATCGTCCATCCCCGCCTCGCGGCACTGGCGCTCGTAATCCGGTCCCACGGCGGCGGTCAGGCCGATGATGCGGCTGCCCTGGCAGGGGCCCGGCCGGGCACGGATGGCCCGCGTCGCCGCCAGCCCGTCCATCACCGGCATCTGCAGATCCATGATGATGACGTCGTAGGCCGCCGCCATGGCGGCGGCGACCGCCTGCCCGCCATCCTGCGCCAGCGCCACGGTGCAGCCGCAGCGATCCAGCAGCGCGCGCATGACGAGCTGGTTGGTGGCGTTGTCCTCCACCAGCAGCACGCGCAGGCCCAGCTCGGGGCTCTCCCCGGCGGCGGGCGGCAGGGGCCGGCGCGGCGCCTCTTCCGTCGGCGCCAGCGCCGCCTCCAGGGCCCGCCGCAGGCGCTGCGGCAGGACGGCGCGCGGCAGGCAGGGCAGGCCCTCCGCCTCCTCCGCTCCCGGGCCGGCGCCGCAGAGCAGCATGGCGGGGGCCGCGGCGCCGGCGGCCTCCTGCATCTGGCTGGCCAGGGCCGGGCCGGAGCGGCTTTCCCCCCCATGCTCGATCAGCGCCAGGGCGAAGCGCTGCCGGCGCAGCGCCGCCAGCGCCGCCGCCGCATCGGCCACCACCAGCGGCACGGTGCCCATCGCCTCGAGCTGGCGCTGCAGGATCTCGCGCTGCGCCGCCAGCCCGTCCACCGCCAGCACGCGCTGCCCGGACAAGGGGTTGCCGGCCTGCGGGGCCGCAGCGCCCCCCGAGGCGGCGGGAAGTGCGGGAGCGAGGCCGGCCTCCAGGTGGAAGCGGAACGCGCTGCCGCCGCCGGGCCGCGGCGCGGCGCTGATGCCGCCGCCCATCATCTCCAGCAGCCGCCGGCAGATGGCCAGGCCCAGCCCGGTGCCGCCATAGCGCCGGCTGATCGAGGCATCGGCCTGGGTGAAGCGCTCGAACAGCGTCGGGATACTGGCGGGGTCGAGGCCGATGCCGGTGTCCAGCACGCCGCAGCTCAGCCGCCAGCACGGCCCCGCCTCGTGCCGGCCGGCCGGCATCGCCACCGCCTCCACCTCCAGCAGGATCCAGCCCGATTCCGTGAACTTCACCGCATTGCCGACGAGGTTGAACAGGATCTGCCGGAACCGCCCCGGATCGCCCAGCACCTGCGCCGGCAGGTCCGGCGCCAGGTCGCAGAGCAGCGCCACGCCCCTGGCCTGGGCGCGCGGCGCGAACAGCTCGACGATGGTGGCGATCTCCGCCTCCAGGTCGAAGGCGATCCGCTCATGCGCGACGGCGCCGGCCTCCAGCTTGGAGAAGTCCAGGATGTCGTTGAGCAGCATCAGCAGGTGCTCGGCGCTGCGCTGGATGGTCTCGGCATAGCGGCGCTGGCCCGGCTCCAGCGGCGTGTCCATCAGCAGGCCGGTGACGCCGATCACGCCGTTCATCGGCGTGCGGATCTCGTGGCTCATCGCCGCCAGGAACTCCTCCTTGGCGCGGCTGCCGGCACGGGCGGCGGCCTCGCTCCTGGCCAGCGCCGCGCCCTGACGCTTCAGCGCCGAGGCCTGCCGGAACATCAGCCAGAAGGCGGCCAGCACGAGCAGGCCGAGCCCGCCCAGCGCCAGCAGCAGCAGCCCCGACCAGCGCCGGGCGGCGGCCAGGGCCAGGTCTCGGTCCTGCGCCACCTCCACCACCAGCCCGGCCGGGCGGGTCATGGCGAAGGCCGCGATCACCTCGCGCCCGTCCTGGTCCGGCCCCTCCCACGCACCGCTCTCGCGGCGGGGCAGGAAGTCGCGGAACGGCCAGGCGCTGGCGTTCAGCACGCCGATACCCTCCGTCCCGCCATCGGAGCGGCCCAGCAGCAGCCCGTTGCCGCTGTGCAGGCGCAGGCTCATGCCGAAGGCCGCGCCCTGCTGCCGCGACAGGCCGAGCAGGTGCTCGGGCGCCAGCAGGGCGATGGCGGCGCCGCGGAAGCCGCCCGCAGGCGCCAGCAGCGGCCGCGCCACCGGAATGCTCCAGCCGCCGCGCCGGGCGATGTCGAGCGGGGTGCTGCCGCCGGGGGGGCCGAGCAGGCGCCCCGCCTCCGGCTGGCCGACCCGCAGCAGCGGCGCGCTGACGCGCAGCAGCCGGAACCACTCGCGGTCCGCCAGGCCCTGCTCCAGCAGCGCGGCGGCGCTGGCGGCGACCACCCTGCCCTGGGCGTCGGCCACCAGGACGGCGCGCAGCTGCGGCATGGCCCGCAGGCGCGGCAGGAGCGGCCGCAGCGCCTCCGCCGGGTCAGCCTCGGCGATGGCCGCGCCGCCGGGCAGGCCGGCGGCGAGGTCCTGCAGCAGCAGATCCACCTCCCGCAGCTCGCGCGAGAGCTGCTCCGCCACGCCGCCGGCCACGCCGCGCGCCAGCAGCCCGGCCTGGGCGGCGGTGTCCTGCACAACGCGCTCGCGCAGCAGGCTGTAGCAGGCGGCGATGCAGAGGCCGGCCAGCAGGGCGGCGGTGCTGAACAGCAGCCACGGCCGCGGCTCGTGGCGCGGCAGGGGGCCGAGACCCAGGAAGCGCAGCCAGCGGTTGAGGGGCGTGACAACGGAGGGCATGGGCGGCCTTCTTACAATGCCCGCGCCCCGGAGCGTGAGAAGGAAAGCCGGTCTTTCGCGCGGCGCGTTCATCCGCCGCCGTCGCCGGGTCCCCAGCAAACATTTTGGTAATTCCCGGCCCACTCAGATAAGCATGCAGCTTCGCCGGCGCCGTCCCGGCCGGACGATCGCCAGGAGAATGAAAGGCCGCGGCGCATGATGCAGGTCTACCGGTGCATTACGGAACAGCATGACCTGCGGCTGGTGCTGCTGGCGGCCATTGTCTGCCTGGCGGGCTCGGTCGTGGCGCTGGGCGTGTTGCGGCGTGCCTTGCAGGCCGGCTCGTGGTCGCGCGGCGGCTGGCTGCTGCTGGCCGGCATGGCCGGCGGCTCGGCCATCTGGTGCACCCATTTCATCGGCATCCTGGCCTACGGGCCCGGCACCCGGCTGGGATTCGAGCCGCTGCTGACCCTGGTCTCGCTGGTCATCGCCATCCTCGCCTGCACCGGCGGCTTCGCCATCGCGGTGGGGCCGGCGCGCGGCGCGGCGCTTCTGGGCGGTGCGGTGGTGGGGGCGGGCGTCGGCGCCATGCACTACACCGGCATGCTGGCCTATGGCGCCAGCGGCGTGGTGACGTATGACCGCTTCTACCTGGCCGCCTCGCTCGCGCTGTCGGTGCTGTTCGGCATGGCGGCGGTCTGGCGCAGCCTGCGCGGCACCGGCTGGCGCAGCACCCTGGAAGGCGCGCTGCTGTTCGGCACCGGCATCTTCCTCCTGCACTTCACCGGCATGGCGGCGGTGCTGGTGCTGCCGCTGCCGCTGGACATGCCCGACAATGGCACCCAGGCCGCCCTGGCGCTGACGGTCGGGCTGGTGGCGCTGATGGTGATGGCCGCCGCCGCCGCCGCCTACCTGATCGACCACCGCAACGAGGAGGACGGCATGCTGCGCATGCGCCGCCTCGTCGACTCCGCGATCGAGGGGCTGGCCATCGTGCGGGATGGCCGCATCCTGGAAGCCAACCAGAGCTTCCAGGCGATGGTCGGCCTGCCGCGCGCCCAGCTGCTGGGGCAGGAGATGCCCGGCACGCTGCTGCCGCCGCTGCACCTGCCGGAGGGCCAGCCGGAGGCGACGGTGGAAACCCAGCTGCGCCGCGCCGACGGCACGCTGCTGGATGTGGAGCTGGTGGTGCGCGAGAACGTGCCGCGCCCCGGCAAGCGCGTCTTCGCGCTGCGCGACCTGCGGGAGCGGCGCGAGCAGGAGCGGCGCATCCGCCACCTGGCGCTGCACGACGCGCTGACCGGCCTGCCCAACCGTGCCCGTTTCACCCAGCAGCTGGAGCAGACGCTGCGCGCCGCCGGCGGGGCGCGGCAGAGCGTGGCGCTGATCCGGCTGGGCCTGGACCGGTTTAAGGAGATCAACGACCTGCATGGCCACATGGCCGGTGACGGGGTGCTGCGCAGCTATGCCCGGCAGCTCTCCGTCCTGGTGCCGGCCGGCGGCGTGGCGGGGCGCCTCGGCGGCGACGAGTTCGCCCTGCTGGTGCCCTACACGGCCGAGGGCGAGCTGCGCGGCCTGCTCGACGCGCTGGAGGCGCTGGCGCACCAGCCGCACTGGGCCGGGCATTCGGAGATCCTGGTCAGCGCCGGCATCGGCGTCGCGCTGTTCCCGCTGGATGCGAGGACAGGCGAGGCGCTGCTCGCCGATTCCGACGTGGCGATGCGCCGCGCCAAGACCCTGCGCAGCGGCGGCGCCTGCTTCTACCAGACGGAGATGGACGCCAGCGTGCGGGTGCGCCGCCGGTTGGCGGAGGATCTGCGCAGCGCCCTGGCGGACGGGCAGCTCCGCCTGTTCTACCAGCCGCAGGTGGAGCTGGCGACCGGCCGGCGCACCGGCTTCGAGGCGCTGATGCGCTGGCAGCACCCGGTGCGCGGCTTCGTCCCGCCGGCCGAGTTCATCCCGCTGGCCGAGGAGAGCGGGCTGATCCTGACCCTCGGCGAATGGGCGCTGCGCTCCGCCTGCGCCGCCGCCGCCGCCGAGCCGCGCATGGGCCGGGTGGCGGTGAACCTGTCTCCCCTGCAGTTCCTGCAGCCCGATCTGCCGCAGACCATCGCCACCATCCTGGCCGAGACCCGCCTGCCGCCGGGCCGGCTGGAGCTGGAGATCACCGAGACCATCCTGATGCAGGACCAGGAGCGGGCCCAGGAGATGCTGGGCCAGATCAAGGCGCTGGGCGTGCAGGTGGCGATGGACGATTTCGGCACCGGCTACTCGTCGCTCGGCACGCTGCGCGCCTTCACCTTCGACAAGATCAAGCTCGACCGCAGCTTCCTGCGCGAGATCGGCAGCAACCGCCAGGCCATGACCATCCTGCGCGCCGTGCTGGCGATCGGCCAGGGGCTCGGCGTGCCGGTCCTGGCCGAAGGGGTGGAGACCGAGGAGCAGCGCGCCCTGCTGCATGCCGAGGGCTGCGCCGAGGCGCAGGGCTACCTGTTCGGCCTGCCGCTGCCGCCGGAGGAGCTGGGCCTGCGCGGCAGCGCGGCGGCCTGAGGCCGCCCGCCTTCCGCCGCCCGCCTTCCGCCGCTGGCCCCGCCGCTAGTCCCGGTGCACGCGCAGCGGGCCGAAGCTCTGGCAGACCGGCATCACCTGCAGCGTGTTCACGTTCACCCGCGCCGGGCGCGAGGCCACCCAGTGGACGGCATCGGCGATATCCTCCGGCGTCAGCGCCTCGGTGCCCTGGTAGACGGCCGCGGCCCGCGCCTCGTCGCCGAAGCGCACCTTCGAGAACTCCGTGCCGCCGACCAGGCCGGGCTCGATATCCGTCACCCGCACGGCGGTGCCGAACAGGTCGGCGCGCAGGTTCAGGCTGAACTGCCGGACGAAGGCCTTGGTGGCGCCATAGACGTTGCCGCCCGGATAGGGCCACTCGCCCGCGGTGGAGCCGATGTTGACGACATGGCCGCGGTTGCGCGCCACCATGCCCGGCAGCACCGCGTGGGTGACGGCGACGAGGCCCTTCACGTTGGTGTCGATCATCGTCTCCCAGTCCTCGAGGCTGGCGCGCTGGGCAGGCTCCAGGCCGAGGGCAAGGCCGGCATTGTTCACCAGCAGGTCGATCTCCGCCCAGGCGGGCGGCAGGCCGGCGATGGCGGCGGCGACGGCGGCGCCGTCGCGCACGTCCAGCACCAGGGGCAGCACCTTTTCCCGGCCCAGCTCGGCGGCCAGCGCCTCCAGGCGGTCCTGCCGGCGGCCGGCGGCGATGATGCGCGCGCCCTCCTCCTGCTGCGCGAAGCGGCGGGCGATGGCGGCACCGAACCCGGCGCTCGCCCCGGTGACGAGAAGAATCATGGCGGGTCTCCCTGCGCGGCAACGGGCTGCCGCTGCGCCGCCG
>NZ_JCACVY010000226.1:0-5865 GCF_058833935.1 Roseomonas sp. TS2
GATACAGTAATTGGTTCTATTATCAGGTTTCTATCAATCCCGCCGCGGACACCATTCCCTCAAAATTTCCATTTAAAAACAGATGAACAGATGAAGCGTCCGCCTGACCTGGAATGCGGTTGGGCAAACGGCGTTCATGAATCGCCGCCAGCGGTCTTCAGCATGGCAGCGTTGGCTAAGGTCAGGACTTGCTGTCCGAAGAACATGGCGGCCGTAAGGCGGATGGCTGGCATGGCGGTGCGGTCATGACGCATGGCGATGCGGCGCAGCCCTTGAGCCTGCCGGACATGGTCTCGATGCGGTGCCGCTTCGGGGTGGCGCGGGCCAGCCGCGTGGCCGACCCGCGCGACTGTCACGAGGCGGCGTCCTGCGCATGCTCCAGGAAGAAGCGGAGCATCTCGCGCGAGGCATCGGGTCCGCGCGGGTCGGTGTAGGAGCCGGCGGGGCTGCCGCCGGACCAGGCATGGCCGCCGCCGTGGATGAGCCATTGCTCGAGCACCGTCTGCCCCGCGGTATCGGCGTGCAGGGTGCGGCTGTAGGCGTGCCCGTCCGCCACCTGCCCGCGCTGCGTCTCGGTGCGGAGCCCGCTGGGCGCGGCGGCAGCCGATTGCGCGATGACCTGGTCGCCGTTGCGGGGATGCACGGTGGTGTCCCGGTCGGCATGGAAAACGATCGTCGGTATCACCCGCGCCGCATCCCCGGTCCGGAGGGGCGTGCCAGCGGCGCCCTGCCGCATGGCGGCGAGGGCGGAGGTGAGGTCGCGGGCCGCGCCGCAGGCCAGGCCGGAATGCACCCCGACCGCGGCATAGAGGTCTGGATAGGATTGCCCCATGATGGCGGCGGCCGCCCCGCCAGCCGACAGCCCGGCGACGTAGACCCGCCGCGGATCGGCTGCGTGTTCGCGCATGACCTGCCGGGTCATGCCCGCGATCAGCGACGGCTCCCCCTGGTCGCGCTGCTGGTCGCCCGGGCTGAACCAGTTCCAGCACTTCTGGGCGTTGGCGGAACTCGGCTGCGCCGGATACAGGATGAGCATGCCGTGCTCCTCGGCGAGCAGGTTCATGCGTGTCCCGGCAGCGAAATCGTCGGGTGACTGGGTGCAGCCGTGCAGCATGACGACCAGCGGCACCGGCCCGCTGCGACGGGTGCTGGGGATGTACAGCTTGTAGGCGCGGCTCCCGGCTTTGGCGCCGAAGGACCCCGCCACGAATCGCGCCCCCTCGGGCATTGGCCCGGGCGCGGCGGCCGGCCCGCGCCGTGCCAGCCCCTCCAGCCCCTGTCCCAGGCCGCCCTGGTTGATCTGGTCGAGGAAGCCGCGCAGCGCCTCCGGCATTTGCGGCAGGGGGGCCTTGCCCATGCCGGCAGCCGGCCAGGGGCCGCCCGCCTTCCGGCGTGCTGCGGCGGCAGCCGGGGCCGGCGCCGGCTCCGACACCTCGCCGGTCTCGGGGTTCACGTCGATGATGCGCGGCGGCCGCGCAGCCGGGAGGCCGAGGCCGCCCTGTGGCGTGGCCGCTGCAGGATCAACCGCCGCATTGCCTTGCAGGAGACGCTGCAGCAGCGCGGAAGCTTCGGCGAGCCGGCCTTCGCGGGTGAGGCGGGCCGCCTCAAGCATGTCCTTTGGGAGCATCGCGTTCATGTCTGGTGCTTTCAATGCGCGGAGACAGGCCAGCCATCCTTGCAGGGAGGCTCGCTCTGCATCCCGTCATGGGAGGCCGGTGGCGGAAAACGTCGGCCGCCATCCCGATGCGAGGCGGCGGTCAGCGGCGTGCGGTGCGTTTCGGGACGATCAGCGGGTGCGGTCGGTCAGGGCGGCCTTCACCGCGGCGCTGGCCTGAAGTGCGCCCAGGACGGAGACCGAGCCGATCGCCGCTCTGGCCAGCTCGGGCGTGACGTCGGCCGCGATGCTCGCGAGGCCCAACACCCGGATGTGGAGCATCTGCCCGGCCTCGCGTGCTGCCTCGAGATCCTCGCGGCTGTAGTGCCGCAATCCGAGATCCAGGTTCTTCCGCGTGACCGACTGCCTGGCCGCGTCGGCATGCCGCTCGATCTGGTTGCGGATGGCGGTGCGGATGAAGTCGGTACGGTTGGAGTAGAAGCCGTCCTGCACCAGCAGGTCGATGTGGCCGAGATCGACATAGCCAAGGTTGATGGTGATCTTCTCGGTGTCGCCGCCCGCCTTGGGCCGCAGCTCGCGCACATTGCTCGGCATCATCCTGCCATCCTCTCACCATCCGTGTGGATGGTAGATTGGGCGCCGAGATGGAGAATGCAAGCAGCCGGCACCTCTGGTCGTGAGGAAGGGCATCCTGGCCTTCTCTGCCATGGCCCTCCCCGCCCGGTCGTTGGAAGCTTCGGCCAGCCCGGAGCGGGTTCGCCCGGTGGCGTATGCCGGGCTGCGATGATGCTTGATGCATCGAGGGGTAAGGTATAAATTCAGGGCATGGAAGCCCTGCGCCGTTCCCCTCCGCCACGTGTCGATTATGCCTCCCGGGATTACTGGGCGGGGACGATCAAGATGGGCCTGTCCAAGTTCTTCATCCTGCGTGTCCTGCACGAGGGGCCGATGCACGGCTACGACATCGCCCGCGCCGTCGAGCGCACCACCGGCGGCTGCTGCTCGCCGACCGAGGGAACCATCTATCCCGTCCTCCGCGAATTCGAGAGCGGCGGCTTCGTCACCGTGGCCGAGGAGGTCGTCAGCGGCCGCCAGCGCAAGGTCTATGCGCTGACCGAGGCCGGCCGCGCCGCCTTCCGCGTCGCGCTGGAAGCCTGGATGGAGGCGACCGCGGCCCTGCAGGATACCGGGCGGGCCTTTGCCGCCGCCGACCGCGCGCGCGCCGCGCGCCCCTCCGGCGGGGATTGCTGCGGATGAGCCATCGCGCGGCTTCTCACGCCACCATACCTTACCCTCCGATGTATCAGGGAGCGTGCCCATGACCACCTCCAGTCTTCCGGTCGCCATCATCGGCGCTGGTCCCGTCGGGCTGGCCGCCGCCGCGCAACTCCTCGCCCGCGGGATCGAGCCGCTGCTGCTCGAGGCCGGGCCAGCGGTGGGCCATGCGGTCCGCGCCTGGGGCCATGTGCGCATGTTCTCGCCCTGGGCCTTCAACACCGATGCCGCGGCGCGGGCGCTGCTCGCGGCGGAGGGCTGGGCGGCGCCCGACTCTGGCCACTACCCGACCGGCGCGGAACTGGTGGCGGACTACCTGGCGCCGCTCGCCGCCACGGCGGCCCTGCGCGGGCGCATCCGCACCGGCGCGAAGGTGTCCGGCGTGGCGCGCCGCGACCTCGGCCGCCTGCATGACGTCGCCGGCCGCGAGGCCGCGCCCTTCGTGCTGCATGTCGAGACCTGCTGCGGCACCGAGGCCATCGAGGCGCGCGCGGTGATCGACTGCTCGGGCACCTGGAACGCGCCGAACCCCGCCGGCAGCCACGGCATGCCCGCGCCGGGCGAGGCGCGCCATGCCGGGCGCATCGCCTATGGCATCCCCGACATCCTCGGCGCGGAGCGCATGGCCTATGCGGGGCGGACGACGCTCGTGGTCGGCGCCGGGCACTCGGCGATGAACGCGGTGCTCGACCTGGCGCAACTGGCGGGGGAGGCGCCCGGCATGCGCATCCTCTGGGCCTTCCGCCGCCCGCTCGGCGCGGTGAGCTTCGGCGGCGGCGCCAGGGACGGGCTTGCCCGGCGCGGCGCGCTCGGCGCCCGCGCCCAGGCGCTGGTGGAGTCCGGCGCGGTCACCGCCCTCGCGCCCTTCCTGATCGACCGTATCGCGGAGCGGGACGGCGCCCTTGCCGTCACCGGCCGGCAGGCGGCGGGGTCGGTGACGGTCGGCGCCGACCGCATGATCGTCGCGGCCGGCTTCCGCCCGGACCTGTCCTTCCTGCGCGAGGTGCGGCTGGCGCTCGACCCGGCGGTGGAGGCGACGCCGGCGCTCGCGCCGCTGATCGACCCCAACCTGCATTCCTGCGGCACCGTCCGCCCGCATGGCGAGGCCGAGCTGCGCCAGCCGGAGGCCGGCTTCTACATCGCCGGCATGAAGAGCTACGGCCGCGCGCCCACCTTCCTGCTGGCGACGGGGCATGAGCAGGTGCGCTCCATCGCGGCCTTCCTCGCCGGCGACGTGGCGGCGGCGCGCCGTGTCGAGCTGGTGCTGCCGGAGACCGGCGTCTGCTCCACCGAGCGCGCGGCGCCCGCCTGCTGCGCGCCGGCGGAGGCGCCGGTCGCGGTGCCGGTGCCGGTGAAAGCCGGCGGCTGCTGCGGCTGAGGGCGCGACGGTGAGCACCGCCCCGCCCGCGCCCCGCGCGGCCGGCGGGCCGCGGATGGGGGTGATCACCGCCATCGGGCTTGGCCAGATCCTCTCCTGGGGCTCGACCTACTACCTGCCCGCCGTGCTGGCGGTGCCGATTGCCGAGGAGACGGGCTGGCCCCTCGGCTGGCTGTTCGGCGCGCTCTCGGCCGGGCTGGTGGTCTCGGGGCTGGTGTCGCCGCGCGTCGGGCGGTTCATCCACCGGCATGGCGGCCGCCCCGTGCTCGCCGCCGCGGCGGCGCTGATCGCGCTGGGCCAGATCGGGCTCTGGGCGGCGCCGAACCTGGCGGCCTTCGTCGCGGCCTGGGTGGTCATCGGCCTGGGGATGGGGGCGGGGCTCTACGACCCCGCCTTCTCGGCGCTGGGCCGCCTCTATGGCGAGGCGGCGCGGCCGGCGATCACCCGGGTGACACTGTTCGGCGGTTTCGCCAGCACGCTCTGCTGGCCGCTGACGGCGCTGCTGGAATCCTGGCTGGGCTGGCGCGGCGCCTGCCTCGCCTATGCGCTCCTCCATCTCGGCCTGGTCCTGCCGCTCTACCTCGCGATGCTGCCGAAGGAGGCGCGCGCGCCCGAGCCGGCCGCCACGGCGGCGGGCGCCCCGCCGCCCGGCCACCTGCCGGCGGAGCAGCGCTTCGCCTTCAACCTGCTCGCCGTGGTGTTCACCCTCGCCTATGGCGTGATGACGGTGATCGCCGTGCACCTGCTCACGCTGCTGCAGGCGCGCGGGCTGGAACTGGCGGCGGCGGTCGCCCTCGGCGCGCTGGTCGGGCCCGCGCAGGTCGGCGGCCGCCTGCTGGAGATGGCCTTCGGCGGGCGGGCGCACCCTGTCTGGACGCTGGTGGCCTCCTGCGGCCTGGTGGCGGCCGGCGCGATCCTGCTGCTGGCCATGCCGGGCTGGGCGGCGGCGGCGATCCTGCTCTACGGCGCCGGCAGCGGGCTGCGCTCCATCGTGCGCGGGACGGTGCCGCTCGTGCTCTTCGGCAGGGAGGGCTACGCGATCCTGATGGGGCGCCTCTCGGTGCCGACGCTGCTGGCCACGGCGGCCGCGCCCATGCTCGGCGTCTGGGCGCTGGAATGGCTCGGGGCCGAGGGCACGCTGGTCGCGCTGGCGGTCGCGGGGGTGGTGAACCTCGTCCTGGTGGCGCCGCTGGTGCCGCTCGCGCTCAGGCCGCGCGGCCGGGCCGCCACGGGCTGACGCCGCCCGGCGGGCGGGGCGGTGGAAGCGGCCCGGGCATGGCCTCGGCCCGCCACCCGGCGCGCCACATCCTCCGGCTTCGGCAGCCCCGCCCGCATGCACCACCACCCCTGGCGCGGAGGCCAGGGCACGGGTGTGCCCGGGGCAGAAGAAGCTGCGCACCATGCCCATGAGGAAGACCAGGGGCACCAGCAGCAGCAGGATCTTCGGCACGTCGTAGAGAAAGAGGCGAAGGCCCCGCCCAGGCGCGGATGCCGCCCGACCGGCAGATGCTCGGCCATCCATTCCGGGTCGGGAATGAACTGGCCGTAGAGCAGCGCTCAGGCCCTCAGCGCCAGCGCGGTGCCGGCTGGCCAGGAG
>NZ_JCACVY010000227.1:0-5848 GCF_058833935.1 Roseomonas sp. TS2
TTCTGGCTGCCGGCGCTGTGGAACAGCCTGCGCGGCGGGCGGCACGGGCGCGGCCGGGGCCTCACGGCTGGCGATGCGCGCCGGGATGCGCGGCGTGGCGGGGCCGGCGCTCATGCCGCGCGCATCCGCGAGAAGCCGACGAGCCGGCCATACACCGCCAGGATCACCGCCACCGCCGCCAGGATCAGGCAGGAGAGCGCCGCCGCCATCCCCCAGTTGACCGTGCGGGAGGCGTAGAAGGCGACGAAATAGGGCAGCATCTGGTCGTTGGCGCCGCCGAGCAGGGCGGGCGTGACGTAGAAGCCCAGCGCCTGGATGAACACCAGCAGGCACCCCGCCCCCACCCCTGGCAGGGAGAGCGGCAGCGTCACCCGCCAGAAGGCCAGCGCCGGCGCGGCGCCGAGCGAGACGGCGGCGCGCGGCAGCCGCCAGTCCAGCGACTTCAGGCTGGCATAGATGGGCAGCACCATGAAGGGCAGCAGGATGTGCACCATGGCCAGCAGCACGGCGCCGCGGTTGAACAGCAGCGGCAGCGGCCCGGAGGTCAGCTGCAGCGCGCCGAGGGCGGCGTTCACCACCCCCTCGCGCTGCAGCAGCACCATCCAGGCGGCGGTGCGGACGATCAGGCTGGTCCAGAAGGGCAGCAGCACGCCGGCCATCAGCCAGGGCACGGCGCGCGGCGGCGCGGTGGCGATCAGCCAGGCCAGCGGGTAGCCGACGCCGAGGCAGATGAGCGTGGCCAGCAGCCCCATCCACAGGGTGCGCCAGAGGATGGCGCGGAAGATCGCCTCGTCCGGCGGCGCGGTGGCGAGGCTGCCGGTGGCGTCCCGCTTCAGGTCGAGCACCGCCAGCAGGTTGAAGTCCGAGACCGGGCCGCCGGCGCGGCGGATGGCGCCCCAGGGGGCGATGCCGCCCCACTCCTCGCTGATCGCCAGCACCGCCGCGCGCGCCTCGCCCTCGAAGGGCTGGGCCACGCGCCGGGCGGTCATCGGCAGCAGGGAGCGGAAGCCGGGCAGGTCGGCGTTCAGCCGCGCCGCGGCGCGGGCGATGCCGCCGCCGCCCGCCTGCTGGTCGCGCGCCCGCGCTTCCCGCAGGTCCTCGACCAGGGCGGCGAAGGCGGGCTCCCCCGGCGGCGCCGTGCCGTCCCAGGCCGAGAGCGCGGCCAGGGTGCGCGGCAGCACCGGCGCCACCTCGCCCTCCTGCACCGCGCGGAACAGGAAGGCGCCGATCGGCAGCACGAAGACGCCAAGCAGGAACAGCAGCAGCGGCGCCACCAGCGCCGCCGCCGCCAGCCGCGCTTTCAGCGGCGCATTCGTCCCTTGGGCCAAGTCAGCGCGAGACCCAGTTGTTGAAGCGCTGGTTCAGCTTGTCGAGGTTGTCGAGCCAGAACTGGTCGTTCAGCTGCAGCGCGCCCTCGGCGTTCTCGGGCGCGGTGGGCAGGTTGGCCAGCACGGCGGGGGCGAGGTTGGCGTTGGCGCCCTTGGCCGTGACGCCATAGGGGATGCGCGGCGGCAGCCCGGCCTGGACATTGGGCTGGCCGACGAACTTCAGGAAGTCGAGCGCCGCCGCCTTGTTCGGGCTGCCCTTCATGATCACCCAGGAATCGAGGGTGAAGACGTTGCCGGACCAGGCGATGCCGAAATTGCGCCCGTCATTCTGGTTGGCGGCGCTGATGCGGCCATTGTAGGCGTTGGTCATGGCGACCTCGCCGCTGGCCAGCAGCTGCGGCGGCTGGCTGCCGCGCTCCCACCAGATGATGTCCTGCTTCAGCGTGTCGAGCTTGCGGAAGGCGCGGTCCACGCCGGCGCTGGTGCCGAGCAGCTTGTAGACCTCGCCCGGGGCCACGCCATCGGCCAGCAGCGCGATCTCCAGCGTCACCTTCGGGCCGCGGCGCAGGCCGCGCTTGCCGGGGAACTTCGCCGTGTCGAAGAAGTCGGCCCAGCTGCGCGGGCCATTGGCCATGCGCGCGCGGTCATAGGCCAGCACGAAGGAATAGAGGATGTTGCCGACGCCGCACTCGCTGACGGCCTCGGGGATGTAGTGCTCCCGCCCGCCGATGGCGGCGTAGTCCATCTTCTCGAACAGCCCCTCCTCGCAGCCGAGCAGCAGCTCCTCGCTCTCCACCTGCACCAGGTCCCAGTTGTTGGCGCCGGACTGGATCTTGGCGCGCAGCACGCCGACGCCGCCATCCCAGGTCTCCTCCAGCAGGCGGGCATTGCCCTGCTGCTGCCAGGGGCGGAAGAACACCTCGCGCTGCGCGTCCTGGTAGGCGCCGCCCCAGGAGACGATGGTCAGGTCCCGCCCCTGCGCCTGCGCGGCGCCGCCCGAAAGACCCGTGCCCAGCAGGCCAACACCCAGCGCCAGCATGGCGCCGAAACCTCTCCGCAGCATCGTCTTGCTCCCCTGGCCGGGACCGCCGGCTCTCCCGCCGCGCAGCCTAGGCCAGGACGCGAAGGGGTTGAAGGGCAAAGGCCTCCGCCGCGCTTCTCAGCCTTCCGCGGCGAAGGCGTGGGCGTGCGCCGGGTCCCACGCCACCGAGACCAGCGTGCCCGGCTCCGGCAGCATCCCCGCCCCCACGGGGCGCTTGGCCACCACCTCGGCGCCATCGCCCAGGCTCAGGCGCAGCCGAACATGGTCGCCCTGGAAGATCACCTCGACAAGCCGGGCGGAAAGCGCGTCCTCCCCCATCTCGGAGGCGAGGATGGCGGCCACCGCCACCCGCTCCGGCCGCACCGCGACGAGGCAGCGGCTGCCGGGCGCGCCGGCATCCACGGGGCGCGCCAGCACCTCGGTGCCGCTGTCGAGCATCACCCGGATGGCGCGGTCCCGCCCCTCCCCCTCGGGTGCGCTCCGCACCACGCCGGGCAGCCGGTTGTTCTCGCCCACGAAGCCGGCGACGAAGGCGTTCTCCGGCTGCTCGTAGAGGCGGCGCGGCGCGGCGAGCTGGCGGATGCGCCCGCCCTCGAACACGGCGATGCGGTCCGAGAGGGTGAGCGCCTCCTGCTGGTCGTGCGTCACGTACATCATGGTCAGGCCCAGGCGCTGGTGCAGGGCGCGGATCTCGTACTGCATCTCCTCGCGCAGCGCCTTGTCCAGCGCGCCCAGCGGCTCGTCCAGCAGCACGATGGGCGGCTCGAACACCATGGCGCGGGCCAGCGCGACGCGCTGCTGCTGCCCGCCCGAGAGCTGGGTGGGCCGCCGTTCGCCGAAGCTCTCCAGCCGCACCATGGCCAGCGCCTTCCGCACCCGCTCGGCGCGCGCGGCCTTGGGCACGCCGCGCACCTCCAGCGGGAAGGCCACGTTCTCCGCCACGCTCATGTGCGGGAACAGCGCGTAGGACTGGAACACCACGCCGATGCCCCGCCTGTGCGGCGGCAGCCGCGCGATGTCCCGCCCGCCGAGCAGGATGCGCCCCTCGCTCGGCATCTCGAAGCCGGCCAGCAGCATCAGCGTCGTCGTCTTGCCGGAGCCGGAAGGGCCGAGCAGGGTGAGCAGCTCGCCCTTCTCCACCTCCAGGTCCAGCCGCTGCACGGCATAGCCGGAGGCCGCCGCGCCATAGGCCTTGCGCACGCCCTCGAAGCGGACCAGCGGCTCCGCCATCCTGTTCATCCCCCGTGCTTCGCGCCTCTGTTTGTACCCTCCGGCGCTGCATTCCCGCCGGCGGGCGGGTTGTCAACCGCGCGCCATGCCGCGACCCTGCGCCGCACAACCGAACGGAGGATCGTCGATGACCCAAGCCGAAGCCAGCCTGATCATCCGGCGGGAGGGCGCCGTGGGCCACCTCACCATGAACCGCCCCCGCGCCCTGAACGCGCTGGACCTCGCCATGATCGACGGCTTCGCCGCTGCCCTCGCCGAATGGCGGGACGCGCCGGAGGTGCGGATGGTGCTGCTGGAAGGCGCCGGCGACCGCGCCTTCTGCGCCGGCGGCGATGTCCGCCAGGTGCGGCAGGACGTGCTGGACGGCCGCTTCGAGGCGGTGGAGGCCTTCTTCACCCGCGAATACGCGGTGAATGCCGGCATCGCCACCTTCCCGCGCCCCTGGGTCAGCCTGATCGACGGCGTGTGCATGGGCGGCGGGCTCGGCGTCTCGGTGCATGGCAGCCACCGCATCGTCACCGAGCACGCGCTGCTGGCCATGCCGGAGACGGCCATCGCGCTCTTCCCCGATGTCGGCACCAGCTACGTGCTGCCGCGCCTGCCCGGCTCGCCCAGCGGCGCGATGGGGCGCTGGATCGCCCTCACCGGCGCCCGGCTGAAAGGCGCCGAGGCGGTGGAAGCCGGGCTCGCCACCCATTTCGTGCCGCGCGAGAAGCTGGCCGCGCTCCGCGCCGCCCTGCTGGAGAGCGGCGACGCCGCGGCGGTGGAGCGCTTCGCCGAGGCCGTGCCGGAGGGGCGCATCGCTGGGCTCCGCCCGGCCATCGAGCGCTGCTTCGGCCATGCGGACCGCGCCGGCATCGAGGCGGCGCTGCAGGCCGAAGCCACGGATTGGGCGCGCGAGCAGCAGGCCATCCTCGCCCGCGTCTCGCCGACCAGCGTGGCGGTGACGCTGGAGCTGCTGGAGCGCGGCGCCAGCCTCGACCTGCCCGGCTGCCTGGAGCAGGAGCTGGTGCTGACCCGCAGCGTCACCCGGCACCCGGATTTCGCCGAAGGCGTCCGCTCGGTGCTGGTGGACAAGGATGGCAAGCCGGCGTGGCAGCCGCTCCGGGATGTGCGGCCGATGTTTGCGTGACAGGGAAGGCCGGGGGAAGGAATTCCCCCGGACCCCCATCTTCTTTCTGTCAGTTTTCCGGGGGGAGCGCGGCCAGGGTGCGCGCGTCGCGGGTGCCGCCGTAGAACCGGTCCAGCACGGCGGCGAAGACGGGCTCCGCCGGCGCCGCCAGCGCGAACAGCGTCATGCTGGACTGGAACTTCATGTCGTCCGGGCTGCCCAGGATGTCGTGCGCCGAGCGGCCCGGCACGGCGTTCATCAGCGCCGCGCAGTCCCGCAGCCGGGGGCCGAGCACGGGATGGGCCAGATAGGCCCGCGCCTCCGCCAGCGAGGCGATGCCGTAGCGCTGCGCCATGGCGCTATGGCCGAGGCCGCGTAGCTGCGGGAAGACGAACCACATCCAGTGGCTGCGCTTCTGGCCCACCGCCAGCTCGCGCCGCACCTGGTCGATGACCGGCGCCTGCGCCTGGACGAAGCGGTCGAGGTCGAACGGATCTGCCATGGCGAGAGACTGGGCGGCGGTCGCCCGGCCGGGAAGCGCCCTGCCCCGCACGATCAGGCGAGGCGCTGCCCCGCCCAGGCCACCGCCAGCGCCGCCGCCGAGGCCAGCAGCCCGGCGCCGAACACCGCCGCGTGGCTGTCCCCCGTGGCGTGGAACAGCGCGGCCAGGGCGAAGCCGGTCACCGCCTGGGCCAGGGCGTAGATCACCGTGGCCCGCGCCCAGAGGATGCCGGCGGCGGGGCCGCCGATCTCGCGCGCCGCCGCCAGGGCCACGGCGCTGGCGCCGACCCCGGCGAAGCCGCAGAACGGCGCCGCCAGCAGCACCGCGCCGGCGCCGGGCAGCAGGCAGAGACCGAGCGCCGCCACCTGCACCGCCATCCACAGCGTCAGTGTCCGCCGCCCGCCGATGCGGCCGGCGAGCCGCCCGCCCAGCAGCGTGCCCGCCGCGGCGCCCAGCCCGAACAGCACCCAGAGCAGCGCCGTGGCCGCCGCCTCCAGCCCGCGCCCGCGCACGCCGAGATCGGCGAGATAGACCATCGGCGGCACCATGCCGGTGGCCGAGAGCAGGTAGGCCAGCAGCAGCGCGCCGGCGCGCGGCACCGCCTGGCCGGTGGGCAGGCGCATGGTCTCGGCGGC
>NZ_JCACVY010000228.1:0-5815 GCF_058833935.1 Roseomonas sp. TS2
AAGGGGAGGGGCGTGGCCCGTAGCTTCACCAAAGCTTCACGCTGCCACCTTTGTATTTCGAGCATGCTGGAAATATGGAATCGACGCAGGCTGCCTTCGCCTTTGCCGCCCTGGGGCAGGAAACCCGGCTGGAGCTGCTGCGCGCGCTGCTCGGCGCCGGGCCGGCCGGGCTGGCGGCGGGCGATATCGCGGCGCGGCTCGGCGTGCCGGCTTCCACCCTGTCCTTCCATCTCCGGGCGCTGGAGCAGGCGGGGCTGATCGGCGCCACGCGGCAGGGGCGCCACCTGATCTACGCGCCGCGGATCGCGCATCTGCGCGCCCTGCTGGCCTTCCTGGCCGATGCCTGCTGCGGCGGAGACCCGGCCCGCTGCGGCGACCTCCACCGCCTCTTCGAACCCGATGGGGAGAATGCCCGCATGACTCCGGCACCCTTCAACGTGCTGTTCCTCTGCACGCGCAACTCGGCCCGCTCGATCATGGCAGAGGCCATCCTGAACGGCATCGGCCAGGGCCGCTTCCGGGCCTTCTCGGCCGGCTCCGCCCCGCTGGCCAGCGGGCCGCTGCCCGAGGTGCTGGCGCATCTCAAGGCGCATGGGCACGACGTCTCCAGGCTGTGCTCGAAATCCTGGGACGTGTTCACCGGCCCGGCGGCGCCACGGATGGATTTCGTCATCGCCCTCTGCGACACGCTGGACCTCCAGGCCTGCCCGGACTTCGCCGGCACGCAGGTCACCGCCGCCTGGCCGCTGCCGGACCCGGCGAAGTTCAAGGGCAGCGCGGTGGAGCGGGCGACGCTGCTGAACGAGCTCTATGCCGCCCTGCATCGCCGCCTCGACCTTTTCACCAACCTGCCCTTCACCGCGCTCGACCGCATGGCGCTGAAGGCGCGGCTGGACGAGCTGGCCCAGCCCCTGGCGCTGGGGAACCGGGCATGATCGAGGCGCGCGCCATGAAGGTCGGCATCAACGGCATGGGGCGGATCGGGCGGCTGGCGCTGCGCGCGGCGCTCGGCGCGGCGGAGCGGCCGGCGGAGGATCCGCGCGCCGGCAACCGGCTGGATGTCGTGCACCTGAACGAGGTGAAGGGCGGCGCCGCCGCGGCGGCCCATCTGCTGGAATTCGACAGCGTGCAGGGCCGCTGGCGCGCGCCGATCGAGGCCGAGGGCGACGGCGCCATCCGCATCGGCGGCCGGCGCCTGGGCTTCTCGGAGCATGCGCGGCCGGGCGACATCCCCTGGGGCGATCTCGGCGTCGACCTGGTGCTGGAATGCACCGGGAAGTTCCTCACGCCCGAGGCCCTGCAAGGCCATCTCGACCGGGGGGCGAGGCGCGTCATCGTCGCCGCGCCGGTGAAGTTCGACAGCGTGCTGAACGTCGTCATGGGCGTGAACGAGACGCTCTATGACCCCGCGCGCCACCCGGTCGTCACCGCCGCCTCCTGCACCACCAACTGCCTCGCCCCGGTGGTGAAGGTGGTGCACGAGGCCATCGGCATCCGCCACGGCCAGATCACCACCATCCACGACCCGACCAACACCAATGTCGTGGTGGACGCGCCGCACAGGGACCTGCGCCGGGCGCGCTCGGCCATGCTCTCCCTGCAGCCGACGACGACGGGCAGCGCCACGGCCATCGCGCTGATCTACCCGGAGCTGAAGGGCAAGCTGAACGGCCATGCGGTCCGCGCCCCGGTGCTCAACGCCTCGCTGACCGACTGCGTCTTCGAGATGCGGCGCGAGACGAGCGCGGAGGAGGTCAATGCCCTGTTCCGCGCCGCCGCCGCCGGGCCGCTCGCCGGCATCCTCGGCCACGAGGATCGCCCGCTGGTCAGCGCGGACTATGCGCGGGACACGCGCAGCAGCATCGTCGATGGCCCTTCGACCCTCGTCACCGACGGCACGCTGCTGAAGATCTACGCGTGGTACGACAACGAGATGGGCTATGCCTGCCGCATGGTCGATCTCGCCTGCCACATGCGCGCGGCCGGGATCTGACGCCATGACGGCCCGCGCCGCCGCATCCGGCACCCGCGACTACGTCATCGTGACGCTCGCCTACTGGGGCTTCACGCTGACCGATGGCGCGCTGCGGATGCTGGTGCTGCTGCACTTCTTCCGTCTGGGCTACTCGCCCTTCACCCTGGCCTTCCTGTTCCTGCTCTACGAGGCGGCGGGCATCGGCGCGAACCTCGCCGGCGGCTGGCTGGCAACGCGCTTCGGCATCACGCGCATGCTGGCGATCGGGCTGGCGACGCAGATCGCGGGCTTCCTGCTGCTCTCGGCCCTGTCGCCGGGCTGGGGGGCCGTGCTGTCGGTGGCCTGGGTGGTGCTGGCCCAGGGCGTCTGCGGCGTCGCCAAGGACCTGACCAAGACCGCCTCGAAATCGGCGATCAAGCTCACCGCCGGGGGAGCGTCCGGCCGGCTGTTCCGCTGGGTCGCCTTCTTCACCGGCAGCAAGAACGCGATGAAGGGGGTGGGCTTCTTCCTGGGCGGGCTGCTGCTGGAGCTGCTCGGCTTCCGCGGCGCGCTGTGGCTGATGGCGGTGGCGCTGGCGCTGGTCCTGCTGGGGGTGCTGGCGGCGCTGCCGCCCCTGATGGGCAGGGCCCGCGCCTCCCGCTCGGCGCGGGAGCTGTTCGCCAGGAGCGCCGGCGTCAACCTGCTGGCGCTGGCGCGGATCTTCCTGTTCGGCGCGCGGGATGTGTGGTTCGTGGTGGGCCTGCCGGTCTTCCTCTATGCCAATGGCTGGAGCTTCACGATGGTGGGCGGCTTCCTGGCGCTCTGGACCATCGGCTACGGCCTCGTCCAGGCCAGCGCGCCGGCGCTGGTGCGGCGCAGCGAGGACGGGCTCTCGGCCGAGGTGCCGGCGGCGCGGGGCTGGTCGCTGGCGCTGGCCGCGCTGCCCGCGCTGCTCGCCGCCATGCTCCTGGCGGGGCTGCCCCATGCGGCGCTGTTCGTGCCCGTGGGGCTGTGTGTGTTCGGCCTCCTCTTCGCCGTGAATTCCTCGGTCCATTCCTATCTGGTCCTGGCCTATGCCGGCGGCGAGAAGGCGGCCGAGGATGTCGGCTTCTATTATGCGGCCAATGCGGCGGGGCGGTTCGGCGGTACGCTGCTCTCCGGCCTGCTCTATGGCTGGGGCGGCCTGGCGGCGTGCCTGATCGGCGCCGCGGCCATGCTGGGCCTCTGCTGGGCCACCACCCTGTTCCTGCCGGTGCGGGAGGAGAGGAAGCCGGCCCTGTAGACGAGGCGGGCCGGTGCATCCGTGCCGCTGGCGCGGTTCCTGGCGCCGTTGCCGCCGAGCGTGCCCGGCTCGGGCGGCAGAAGGCATGCCGGCAGGGCGTCCCGGTGATGATCAAGAGATGTTCGGCGGATTCACGAAGGCATAGCGATTGCGGAAGAACATGAAGATCTGCGGCTGGGGCAGGTTGAGATTGTGCTGGATGGAGGGGAAGGCGAGCTGCTCGGCATCAAGGGTGATCATGCGCAGGTGGTTCGTCGGCACCGCCGGATTGTAGGGCGCATTCGGATCGTAGATGCCAAGGCTGACCTGCGAGCCGTTGCGCACATAGGAGTAGGCCGCGACCTGGTGGTTCTGGCCGAGCTTCGGGATGCCGTCGAAGATGTTCGCCGCCTGGGCCGCCACGATGCCGAGCGCCGCGGGGCGGCCTGAGGCGATGTCGGCGCGGATTTTCGGCAGGGCTTCCTTGATGGTGGCGCGCGCCCGGTCGGCGTTCGATTGCGACATGCCGCCGAGATAGGCGTTGAGCGTGCCGATCCCGAGATCCTCATCGATGTGGAAGCTGTCGAGCAGCCGCGACGCGATGTACTGGTACACTGGGTCCTGGTCGGTCGCCGGCACCGCCGTGCGCGGAGGGATCGGCCGCCCGGCCAGGAAATAGTCGATGGCCGAGAAGACCATCCCGCCGCACAGGCCGTTGGAGGCATTGCCGATGCCGATATTGAACGGCGGCGGCAGGGTATAGACCGGAAGAGACGGCCAGCCGCCATTGGTGAAGCGCCAGCCATGGATCTCCGGCTTGAAGCTGGTCTGCAGCACCTTCGCCGCCTCGATGGTCACCGTGACCTGCGCGTTGTCGCCATCGCCGCCCGCGTAATGGGCGTCCATTCCTGGCGGCACATGCTCGACGAGGTAGCTGTTCGCGCCGGCCCAGGGATTGCTCCAGCGGAAGGTGAACAAGTTCGGCTCGCCGTTGAGCACGACGCTGGAGAACGTCACCTGCCCGGCGGTGCCGGTCATCAGCCCCGAGGACTCGCTGGCCAGCACCATCTGGTCGGTCTCCAGCAGCAGCGCGCCCTGCTGCGGGGCCTGGCCCTGCGACCAGATCCCGTGGTCGAGCGAGGCGCCGGACAGCACGAACTGGCTGTCGCTGCGGTTCCGGATGGTGAGCCTGATGCTACGGGCGGCCATGCCTGCTTCTCCCTTCTCTCCCTGGTGTTGCTTCCGGCTGCCGGCGTGAGCCTCACGCCGGCGCCGTCACGCTGACCGGCTCCGCCATGCGGCCCAGCGGGTCGATCACCGCGACGAACAGTGTCGCCGGCGCCGCCCCGGGGCCGGGCCGGGCCGGGCCGGTCCATTGCAGCGGGCTGCCGTCGAGCTCGACATCCGGCCCGGCCGGCTCGATCGGCCCGTCGCCCCATCGCTGCCAGATCCGCAGCGCGTAGCGGCCCACGGCAAGCGGGTGCGCCGCGGGCGGCGATGGCACCGTCAGCGCGAGGCTGTGGCCGCCGGGCTGCGCCAGCACCGAGACCTGCAGGCCGTCGGGCGGCTCCGGCGCGGCGGGCGCGTGCAGCGCGGCGGCGGGTGCCGAGACCGGGCTGTAGGCGGCCGGCATGTCCGCGATCTGCGCCGGCGAGAGCGGCGCGATGCCGGCGGCGGGCGGGAGGTCCGTCCGTTCCCTCGGCAGGCGGCGCTCCGCCGGCATCCGCACCTCCGCCCAGTAGGCGTAGCGGACGAAGGGCAGCAGCGGCGCCGGGTCGGCGAACTCTGCGGCGAGGAACGGGCCGCCGGGACCCTGCTCCAGCCCGAGCGGCCGCTCATCGACGATGCGGGCATAGACGGGGTCGGCGACGGGGCCCGCCGCGCGGCGCAGCCGCAGCTCGGGCGCGCGGGCCCCGGCGGCCGGCGGGGTGTCGAACAGGCCGGGCTCGCTCGCCTGCAGCGCCACGAGGTCGAGGCCCGGCGCCTCCACCCGCAGGGTGGCGCGGCCGGTGGCCGGATCGACCCGAACGGTCAGGCGCGGCGGGGGAGGCCGGCGCTCGGCCGGCACCGCCACGGCGACCACCGGGCAACTCTCGAAGGGCGCCTCCTGGCCGGCCGGGCCCAGCGGCACGATGCGCAGAAGCTGCACGGCCGAGAGCGAGCGCGGCAGCCGCGTGTCCAGCACCGCCCGCCCATCCGGGCCGGCGGCGAGGGGCGGGTCGGTCAGCAGGCGGAAGGAGGACCGCCCGCCAAGCTGCCCCTGCCGGTCGCGGTCGCTCGCGGCCACGGCGATGGCGGCCCGCGAGGAGCCCGGCAGCCCGAGGCTCTTCGCGTCGGCGATGAAGGCGCGGTACAGCGCCCCTGGCGCGGCCGGCCAGGCGAGCTTCAGCTCGACCTCCTCGGCCGGACCGGGCCGGCTGGTCCAGATCAGTCCCGCCGCCGCCGGCACCACCGGCGGGTGGCGCCGGTCGGTGCAGGAATAGGGCAGGGTCGTCTCGGGCGATGCCACGCCGGCCGCGTCCAGGAAGCCGAGCCGCACGGTCCCCCGCGCCGTCTCGCCCGGCGCTGTTTCCGGCAGCGCCTGCGGCGGAAGCGGCAGC